>NZ_JBQQCD010000009.1:0-271004 GCF_052245555.1 Streptomyces sp. KR80 | reverse complement strand
TCCTGGTCCTCCAGATAGCTGCCGGAGGACCACTGGTGGACGCGGACCGCCAGCACATTGCCGCGCGACCGCAGCAGCCTGCCGACCGAGAACTCGTGCGGCAGCCTGCTGCCCTTGAAACTGCCCAACTCATGCCCGTTGAGCCAGACCTTGGCGCAGGACTCGACCCCCTCGAAGCGCAGCACGCTCTCGCCGTCGGGCCACGGCTGGTCGAGGTCGAAGACGAAGCGGTGATCCCCGGTCGGATTCTCGGTGGGCACGTGCGGAGGATCGATGGGGAAGGGGAACGCCGTGTTGGTGTACGCAGGCGCGCCGTGGCCGTGCAGCACCCAGTGCGCGGGGACGGGCAGCTCGTCCCAGCCGGCGTCGTCGAACTTCGGGCTCGCGAAGGACTCGTCCTGGGCGGTCGCGGTCGGCGACAGGCGGAAGCGCCAGATGCCGCCGAGACTGCGCCGCGCGGCGTCGGAGACCGGGAACCAGGCCCGGGGCGGTTGCGTGCCGACGCCGGGGGAGACGTCCTCGTAGTAGGGGAGCGGAGCGGGCCGGTCGTCACTCATTCTTCTCCTCGGTGCACGTGGTGGGCGGCGCAGGGAGCGGTGCATCGTGGTCCTGGAGAACACCCTGCACAACTCGGCCACCCCGGCAAACGTGCTCGCAGGACGGTGCGCCGGAATTCGTTCGTGTGTCATGTCCGCTACTCGACGAGCGGTGTGAGGCGGACGCGGCGGGGGAGGGACAGTTGCGGAACCGCAAGATGCAGGCGCGTCAGCGCACTGCGGGGCAGACCGACACGGAAGGCGAGCCGCATGACTCAGCACGACGGCAGCGCGACCGGAACGGGTGGCAGGTCCGGTACGGGCAGCACCAGCGTCACAGCCGACACCGGCTCCGGCACCTCGGGAGGCACCGCCACCGCGTACCGAACAGACCACTGGGAGAGCCCGGACGGCGTGCGCGTCGCGACGTACACATGGTCGCCCAGCGGCAAGACGCGCCCGCGTGCGATCGTCCAGATCGCGCACGGCGCCGCCGAACACGGCCTGCGGTACGACCGGTTCGCCCGCTTCCTCGCCGCGCACGGCTACGCCGTCGTGGCCTGCGACCACCGCGGCCACGGCGCGACCGCAGCCGCGACCGGCGGCTACGGAGTGGCGGGCGACGACGCGTGGCGCGGGATCGTCTCCGACCTCCGCGGCATCGGCGACCGCGCCCGCGCCGAGTATCCGGGAGCGCCGCTGGTCCTGTTCGGCCACAGCCTCGGGTCCATGCTGGCCCGCGACTGCGCCCAGGAGTACGGCGACGAGCTCGCCGGTCTCGTCCTCTCGGGCACTTTCCGCTCACTGCCCGGCGCCGAGACCGAGGAGTCGATCGCGAGCATGGAAGAGGAGATCACCCGGCGCGGCCGCGCCGCGCTCTCCGACTTCGTCCCCGACCTCTTCGCCTCCTTCAACGACCCGTACGTCCACCGGACCGGCTTCGAGTGGCTGTCGCGCGACGACGCGGAGGTCGACGCCTATGCGGGCGACGAGCGGTGCGGCTTTCCCTTCAGCGCCGGGCTCGCGCTCGACTGGGTGCGGGCCGTCCGCAAGATCAATGACCCGCGGAACCTCGCCCGTATCCCGGAGGAGCTGCCGGTCCACATCGCCGTGGGCACCGAGGACCCGTGCCATCAGGGGATGACCCTGGTGTACGAACTTCTGGAGGACTTCCGGTACCTCGGCACTCGGGACCTGAGCTGGAAGGGCTATCTCGGCGCCCGGCACGAGATCCTCAACGAGACCAATCGCGACGAGGTGCAGCACGACCTCCTGGAGTGGCTGGACAAGCACGTCTGACCGGGCGGCTGCGCCGGGCGTTGTCAGTGGCGCAGGCTACGGTCGCCGGGTAGTGGTGAGTTCGCGGGATTTCGCGGGACGCGCGAGAACGGAGGACCGGGATGGCCGCCGCCGAGGATGTACGCCGGATCGCACTGTCACTGCCGGAGACGGAGGAGAAGCTGGCCTGGGGGATGCCCACCTTCCGCGTCCGAGGCAAGATCTTCGTCTCGCTGGCCGACGACGACGCGTCCATAGGGATCAAGTGCCCGATCGAGGAGCGGGCGGAGCTGATCGCGTCGGAGCCGGAGAAGTTCTTCGTGCGTCCGGGACACGACGACAACTTCGCCTGGCTGCGGGTGCGGCTCGCCGCACTGGACGACGACGAGGAGCTGCGGGCCATCCTGCTCGACTCCTGGCGGCAGGCGGCACCGCGCAAGCTCGCAGAAGCGTACGACGGGGACGAGGCGCCGGCGGTCTGATCAGGCGGGGCGGCCGAGGAACGCGGTGATGCGCTCACGCAGCCCTCGAGGGTCGAGGCCATGGGCGGCGAGGTGCTCGTCGATGGCGCCGTAGCGGCGCAGCTCGCGTCGCCAGGTGCCGAGGCCGAGGACGCGGTGCGGGGTGTCGGCGAGCGCGTCCCCGGCAGCGGCGACGGACGTTCCGGCCAGGTACGGCTCGACGAGGACGACATCGGCGGCCGCGGCGCCGGACCGGTTTGCGGTGCCGGTCCGGCTTTCGGCGCCTGACCGGCTTGCGGTGCCGGTCCCGGCGGCTCCGGCAGCAGTGGCGGCTCCGGCGACGGCGGCGCGGAGGGCGGCCGCGTCGAAGGGCCGCACCGTGGCCGCGTACAGCACGGTCACGTCCAGGCCCTCGACTGCCGTCAGCACGTTGTCGAGCATCGGGCCCACCGCGACGACCACTCCTGACCGCCCCTCCCGGACGGGCAGGAATCCGCTGCTCCCGGTGACGGGCCGCGCGGACGCGTTGTGTTGCGCCGAGAGCCGGACGTAGACCTTGTCGTCCTTCGCGGCGGCGGCATGGCGCAGCAGCTGTTCGGCCTCGTCGGGATGCCCGGGTACATGGACGGTCCAACTGTCCAGCGTGTCGAGCAGGGCGACGTCGCCGGGCGCCATGTGGGTATAGCCGCCGGCCGGCCAGTCGTAGGACGCGCCCGCACTGACCAGCACGCCGCCGACGCCCTGATGCCCGAAGTCCAGCTTCACCTGCTCGAACGGGCGCTCGACGAGGAAGCTGGCGAAGGTGTGCATGATCGGGCGCATGCCGGTCAGCGCCAGGCCGCCACCCGCGCCGATCATCAACTGCTCGCGGATGCCGACGTTGATCACCCGGTCCGGATGGCGGCGGCGGGCCTGGTCGAACCCGTCCGTCCCGATCTCGGCGAGGACGACGGCAAGGCTCGGGTCCTCGTCGAGGAGCCGGGAAGTGGTGGCGGCGAAACGCTCACGCATCGTGTCCAAGGCAGGTTCCTCTCGTGGCTGTGGGCTGCGGGCTGGGCTGTGGGGGAGCGGCTCAGGCGTGCTTGGGTGCGACGCGGGCGACGACGGCGTGTGGCCGTCCCGGGTGGGGTGCGGTGAAGGCCTCGTACAGCGCCTCGTGGTCGTGCCCGTCCACGGTCACGGCCGACCATCCGGCCACCTCGAAGCGGGAGGCGATGCCGCCGGGCCAGCCGTGAGTGGCGGAGGAGTTGTCGACGACCAGCGTGTGGAGGCGGTCGAGCCCCGCGGAGGGGGCGTAGGCGATCGCCTCGTGGTTGCTGCCCTCATCCAGCTCTGCGTCGCCGATCAGCACCCAGACCCTGGGGTCGGTCAGCCCCTGGGCCCGCAGCCCGAGGGCCGTTCCGACGGCGAGCGGCAGCCCGTGTCCGAGCGAGCCACTGCCGATCTCGGCGCCGGGAACGAGCATCCGGTCGGGGTGGTGGCCGAGGGGGGAGTCGTACCCGCCGAAGCCCGGGAGCAGGGCCACGGGAAGGAAGCTCTTGGCGGCGAGAACGGCGTAGTACGCCATGGGCCCGTGCCCCTTGGAGAGCAGGAAGCGGTCGCGGTCGGGCGCGTCTACGGTCTCGGGGGAGACGCGCAGGACGCGGTCGTAGAGCACCCAGATCGCGTCGAGGGTCGAGCTCGCGGCGGGACTGTGCTTCTCGTCGCCGGTCATGCGCCGCATGAGGTCCGGCAGTTCGCTGTAGCCATAGGTGATGGCATGCGCTGTGGAGGTCATGCCGAAGAGCGTGCAACCTCAAGCTAGCTTGAGGTCAAGCGAGACGCTGAGTAGCCGAAACAGCGCATTAGGTGACCGCTCTGCGGACGGCCGCCCAAGGTGACGAGTCCCAGGGCCGCCACCGGGACCTGCAGGAGCTGCCGGGCGACCACCCGGGACGGACGGCACATGTCCCCGTGGCCGGTGTCCACCGGGGGTCGGCGTCTGGGGGTGACCGGTCAGCTGCCACCCCCAGGAGTGGCTGGCCGGTCAGACGCTCTTCACCTGATTCCTCCGAGGATGCCCCGGCCTTCAGGCCGGGGTGGGGGTACCTCCCGCTTGCGGGGGGAGGATCGGACTCCTGCGGAGCGGGACAGGGAAAGCCGAATCGCTGTCAGGGCGATTCGGCGTCCACCCGCCACGGTGGTGAGCAAGGCGATCAAGACCAATCGCTCTCAACTGTCTTACCTCCCAGGTAGGTTGGGATCCATGGCGATGGAAGCGAAGGCGGAGGACCCGGGGCACGCCCGGTACGCCTACCGGGTTCGCGTTTCCGCTGTCGCCGAGCGTCTGCTTCTCGGCGAGTGGGACCGGTGCCGCTGGGTCTGGAACGAGTGCGTTGCCACGTCCAAGGCCACGCATGAGTGGAACAAGCGGCGGCCGGAAGGGGTGGACAAGCGAACGTGCGGTCCGGCGCAGCTCGACAAGATGTTGACCGAGGCCCGCCGGGTAACGCCGTGGCTGCGGGACGGGTCGTCGGTGCCGCAGCAGCAGATCATCCGGGACTTCGGAAAGTCGAAGGCGAAGGCGCAGAAGGACATCCGCGAGCGCCTGCCGATGCGGCAGCGGGCCGGGATGCCACGCTGGAAGAAGAAGCGCGAGGCCGACCCGAGCCTGAACTACACCCGGCGAGGTTTCCGCATCAAGGACGGGCGCCTGCACCTGGCCGGCAGTATCGTCCTACGCCTGGTGTGGTCGCGGGAGCTTCCCAAGCCGCCGTCGAGCGTGCGGGTGTACCGGGACAGCATCGGCCACTGGTACGCGAGCTTTGTCGTACCCGCGGTGACCGAGGAGCTGCCCGAAACCGGGCGGGTGATCGGTGTCGACTGGGGCGTGCGCGAGACTGCGACCACCACCTCGGACGCGCACGATCTGCCGCACGCCCAGCACGGCCGCATGGCGCAGGCGAAGCTGACCCGGTACGACCGGATGATGGCCCGCCGTCGGCCGAAGAAGGGTCAGGCCGGCTCGAAGGGCTACCGGGCGGCGAAGAATCTGCGAGCCAAGGCGTACGAGAAGGTCGCCCGGCAGCGGGAGGACACCGGCCGCAAGTGGGCCAAGCGCGTGGTGACCGACCACGACGCCATCGCGGTGGAAGATTTCCGCCCCAAGTTCCTCGCCAAGTCGAACATGGCCCACAAGGCGGCCGACGCCGCGATCAGCGCCACCAAGCGCGCTCTGATCGAGATGGGCCGCAAGCACGGTCGGGATGTCAGCCTCGTGCATCCCGCGCACACCACGATGGACTGCGCCAGGTGCGGAGCGAGAACCAAGCACGCACTACCTCTTTCGGAACGAACGTATGCCTGCACCGCGTGCGGAGCTGTATCCCCTCGGGATAAGAACTCCGCCCGCGTGATGCTGGTCCGGGCTGGTCTGGCCCCGGCTGGTGCTGAGGGCGTAAGACCACCCGAGGCGCTGCCTCGGAAGGCTGCCTGAGCCAGGAATCCCCACACACGCCACGAAGGCTGGAATCCCCCGCCTTCAAGCGGGGGAGCAGTCAAATCGAACGGATCGTGCTCGGAGATCAACTTGTCCAGCCGGGCCTTGTCCACCCGGTTGGTCACCTCCTCCATCTCCGCACTTGGCGAGGGTGAAGCTCGAGGTCACGACGAAGATCAGCCCGAGGGCGAGGAACCCCGCTCCCAGGCCCCCACGGGCAGCTTCGAGATGCCGTACGCCAAGGCCACCACGGAGATCCCGAACGAGATCGCGGCCTGCACGAAGAACGCCGTGGTCGTCGGCCGCTGGATAGGTCCACTCATGCCCGTAGAGTCGACCCTGCGCCCGGCAAGCGCATGAGTAGCCGTACTCATCCCGTCATGGCCCGTCCGGACCCACCAGGGCGAATGGGGTGGCCAGCCACCCCCTGAGGTGCGGTATTGTTCTCGTGCGCGGTCGGCCGGGGCAACCCGGGCCGTTCGGGCACCGGGACGTGGCGCAGCTTGGTAGCGCACTTGACTGGGGGTCAAGGGGTCGCAGGTTCAAATCCTGTCGTCCCGACGGTTCTGACCAGCGGCTTTGCCCAGGCGGGCAGAGCCGCTGGATTCGTTTTCGGACCCGGTGATGGCAAGGTGATGGCGGCCTTTGTGAGGCCGCCTGTTGTTTCTCAGGCGGCCTGTTGCCCCGAGCCCCTGCCTCTCCCATTTCCTTGTCGCCGTTGGTGCTGGTCGGCGCGGTTCAGGGCCCGTTCCAGGGCGGCCACCGCGTCGCGGGCGGCCCGCGGCAGCAGATGCCCGTAAAGGTTGACGGTCGTCGCGAGTGTGGAGTGCCGCAGGGTTTTGGACACCACCGCCAGCGGCACCCGCGAACTGATCATGATGGCGGCCGCGGTGTGCCGCAGGTCGTGAACGCCGATCAACGGCAGCCCGAGCTCCTGCGTGCGGCGCCGCAGTGCGATCAGTACGCTCTGCGGGCGCAGCGGAGATCCGTCCCGGTGGCAGAAGACCAGCCCAGTCAGCGATGCACCCTGGGGCAGGGAAGCGCGTGCAGCGTCGGCCCGCCGGTGCAGCGCGGCTGCGACCCGCGGTGAGAGGCTCACCCAGTTGCGGCTGGCCCTCGTCTTGGGTTTGCCGAGGTGGAGGCGGTTGTTGTCGACCGCAGTCAGATTCCAGCGGACGAACAGCATCCGCTCAGCCAGGTGCACATCCGCCCAGTGCAGGCCAAGCGCCGCGCCGCGCCGCATCCCCGTACCGAGCAGCAGCTCGAACAGGTCAGCCAGCTGATCGGCGTAGGCGTCGGCATCGTGCCGCAAGAAGGCCGAAGCCTGTTCTGGCGTCCAGCACAACCGCTCCGGTGCCACCGGCCGCGGCATGAAGGCGAACCGGGCTGGATTGTCCATCAGCAGCCGGGTCCGCACCGCGTGGCTGAGAGCGCTCGAGAGCGTCGCGTTGGCCCGGTAGACGCTGGTCCGCCCACGTCCGCGGCCACCCAGCCGGCGATGTGCCGGAACTGCAGATCGGAGAGTTGAGCCGCCCGAAGGCCGGGATCAGGTCGCCATGCACGTGGCCGCGATAGCGGGCGTACGTGGTGGGCTTGAGGACCTCCTCCTTCGTCGCGAGCCAATCGGTCAGATACGCAGCTACCGATAGCCCCTCGTCGCCGTAGATGCCGGTGCGCTCCGCCTCCACCGCCCGCAGAAGGGCGGCGTCGGCCGTCGGCATCGCGACAGCCTCAACGACGGTAGACGCGGCCGCGCTGAGGGTGACGAGGAGCCAAGATGCTCACCTCCAAAGGGAGATCGTGTCTCCACCGTGCCATTGACCAGCCACGGCGCGCCAGCTGGCGGATCACGGCGCTGGCCATGCGATCACCTCGCCATCACCAAGCGTCTTCGGACAGCAGCTGGCGGGTCAGGCCCCTTTGGGGTGTATCAAGGGCACTGTGACCGGACCCGCCATCGTCGGTACCGCCCAAGGGTTGCGCGATCCTTCATTCAGGTGGGCGGAGCTTGTCCGGCATGCGCGGATACGGTGCTGCGAGCCTTACGGTTTGGGGAGCTATTGAGGTCGGGGTGTGCTGGCCTGACGTTGTGACTTGTGGTTGATCAGCAAGTGGTCTGGAGTCCGGCGATGGCGAGGTGGGTTTCGGTATGGGACTCGCGGTGGCCAGTGAACCGCTGGAGGGGCGCAGCATGATGTGTGCTGGCTGACCAGCGTGCTCATTTACCCGTCTTGAGGATGTCGGCCACGATGGGTCCGGCTGCGTCGCCGCCGTGGCCGCCGTCTTCGACGACGGCCACGGCAGCCATGTCGTTTCGGTAGCCGAGGAACCAACTGTTGGCGCCTGTCTGGCTGTCTGTCTCCTGGTCGTGGCCGTTCAGCCGCGGTCACGCACTGGGTGGGGAGGCCAGCGCGGGTTCGTCCACGGTGAGGTTCTCCGGCAGTCGCTGTGCCGCGTGCAGGGGCACGAGCTCGGACTGCAGCACCATGGCGGCGGCGCCGATCGCGGGTGCTGTCGCCGCCGTGTGGGAGAGGCGCACGTCGACCGTGTGCACGCCACGCGCGAAGAAACCGCGGTCGAGTTCTTCGCGCACGATCGGCAGGTACACCGATCCCGCGATGGCGAAGCTCGGCCCGGTGAGCACGAGGAACTCCACGTCCATGACGTTGGCCAAGGTGCGGCCGGCCACCGCGACGTACCGTGCGGAGCGTTCGAGGATCGCGGTCGCCTGCGGTTCGCCTCGCCGGGCCGCGCGGCTCACCGCCGCGAAGTCCGCCGCCAGGGAGCTGCGGGATCGGTTGGCGCCGACCAGGCGGGCCAGTGCCTGGTCCGCGCGCGCGGCTGCGACGACGGCGGCGGGTCCGGCCAGTGCCTCGACGCAACCGCGAGCCCCGCACCAGCACTCGGGACCCATGACGTCGACGCACACGTGCCCGATCTCGCCGGCGTTGCCGCTGTTGCCGCGGTAGGTGATGCCGCCGATCACGATGCCCGCGCCGATTCCGGTTCCCATGTAGAGCGCGGCGGAGGTGGAGGCGCTCCCCATACCGCCCGACCAGTGCTCGCCGAGCGCCGCGGCGGTGGCGTCGTTGTCCAGCACCACCGGCAGGCCGGTTGCGGCCGCGAGCTCCCGGTCGACGGGATAGTCCTCCCACTTGCGCATCGGCGGCGGTGTGAGGGTCATGCCGGTGTTTGCGCAGAGGGGGCCGGGGGACACCAGCCCGAGGCCCAGCACCCGGCTCGGCTCGACGCCGACCCTGGCGACGAGCGCCGCGACTTCGTTGGCCATGCGCCTGACGATCACGGAAGGTTCCTGGACGCCGGCGCCGGGCCTGGTGATGCGCGCGACCACCGCACCACCGAGGTTGGTCAGCACGTAGGTGATGCGTCCGTGGTCCAGGTGCACCCCGACCGCGTAGCGGGAGTTGTGGTTCAGCTGGAGCAGCACCCTGCGTTTGCCGCCAGTGGACTCGGCGCGGCCGGTCTCCAGCACGAGACCGTCGTCGAGGAGCTTGCGGACCGCGACGGAGATCGTGGCACCGGTCAGTCCCGTCGCGTTGATCAGGCCGACCCGGCTGATCGTGCCCGCCGCTCGGATGACGTCGAGCACCGCGGCCTTGCTGCTCGCGTGCGGGGTGATGCGGGCCGGGCCGTTCAAGGTGACCTCCGCGTGCTTACTTCGCCTGCCGATCAAAGCCTAGCAAGGCAGCTGCCCGCGATGACACACGCGTTAACGCCAGTGATCCGACAAGGTATTGACGGGGTATTGACTTTGTTTCTTCACTTACTTAAGAATCCAAACCCGTTGGTGTGATCCAGCCCACCCAGAGGTCCCCCGGCCAGTGAGAGGATCCACGATGTCCCTGAAGTCACAGCGGGTGCGCGTCGCCGCAGCCGGCTTGGCGGTGCTCGGCCTGGTGGCGACCGGATGCGGCCCGTCCTCCGGCACCAGCTCGGCGGACGCCGAGACGTTGGTCGCCTTCACCGGCCAGGCCGGGGACTACCAGGGCAACTTCAACCCGTACTCCCCGACCGTCAACGAGGGGCGGGGAACGATCTTCGAACCGTTGTTCTTCTTCAACGCCATGAAGCGTGACGCGGAGCCGAGGCCACGGCTGGGCAAGGAGTTCTCCTGGAACGCCGACGGGACCGAGCTGTCGGTGACGTTGCGTGACGACGTCAAGTGGACGGACGGGCAGAAGTTCTCCGCGAAGGACGTCGTGTTCACGCTCGACATGGTGCGCAAGAACAGCACCATGAACTCGACCGGCTACAAGGGCACGGCGACGGCCGTCGACGACACGCACGTCGTCATCAAGTTCGACGAACCCGCCTTCATGGATGGCCCTCAGATTCTCGGCAGGCTCTGGATCGTCCCCGAGCACCTGTGGAAGGACATCGCCACACCGGCGACCGATCTGATCAAGAGTCCGGTCGGCACGGGTCCGTTCCAGCTCGACGAGTTCAAGGCGCAGGCCATCACGCTGAAGTCGAACCCCGGCTACTACGGCGGCGAGCCTGCGGTGAAGAAGATCCGCTACCTGTCCCTGTCGGGCAACCAGGGCGGTGCCGACGCGCTCAAGGCGGGCAAGGTCGACTGGCAGACCGGCCCGGTCCCGGACATCAAGAACGTCGAGAAGAACTACCCCGGCTACAAGGCCATCACGATCCCGCAGAACCAGACGGCGCTGTTCACGTGCTCCAGCGCCGAACTCGGCTGCACCGGCCCGCAGACCGACCCCGCCGTCCGCAGGGCGATCTACTACGGCCTCAACCGCGGGCAGCTCAACGCACTGGCGTTCCAGGACACCTCGAGCGAGATCTCGCCGGGATTCGCGTTGCTGGAGCGGGACAAGCCCTACATCTCCGGGAAGTTGCGGGAGAAGGTGGCGCCGATGAGCGCCGACGTGGCGAAGGCGACCCAGCTGCTCGAGGGCGCGGGCTACGCCAAGGGCGCCGACGGGATCTATGCCAAGGACGGCAAGCCGCTGGCGCTGACCGTGAAGGTCGTGACCGGCTGGACCGACTACATCAC
Organism: Streptomyces sp. KR80; assembly: GCF_052245555.1. Lineage (NCBI taxonomy): Bacteria > Bacillati > Actinomycetota > Actinomycetes > Kitasatosporales > Streptomycetaceae > Streptomyces > Streptomyces sp. KR80. The sequence goes on along the minus strand of NZ_JBQQCD010000009.1, from coordinate 260,216 downwards.
CGCCGTCAACACCATCGGGCGGCAGCTGCAGCGGGTGGGCATCAAGGTGACACCGCAGCAGCTCTCCTGGAACGAGTGGTCCGACCAGCGCAACCAGGGCAACTTCGAGCTGTTGATCGACGCGGTCTACCAAGGGCCCGCGGCGGACCCGTACTACACCTTCAGCTACTTCTTCGGCGGCGGCAACACCGCGCGGGTCGGTGAGACGGCCAACCCGAACTTCGGGCGGATGAAGGACGCCCGGGTTGATGCCGCGCTGGCCGCGCTCAAGCGCATCAATCCCGAGGACGCCGCGGCCCGGCAGCCGCACTTCGACGTGATCCAGACGCGGGTCGAGGAGGTCATGCCGTACATCCCGGTGCTCACCGGTGGCACGACCAGCGAGTACAACGCGAAGAAGTTCACCGGCTGGCCCACCAAAGACGATCTCTACGCGTTCCCGGCGGTCTGGTCGGCGCCGGACAACTCGGAGATCTTCATGAAGCTCAAGCCCGCGGGCAAGTGACGAACCGATGGCGTACTACGCCCGGAAGCTGCTGTTCTACGTGGTCGCCCTCTGGGCGGCGGTGACGCTGAACTTCGTCATCCCCAGGCTCATGCCGGGCAACCCGGTGGACATCCTGATGGCGAGGCTGCAGCAGCGCGGTGGCTCGGTCGACCCCTCCGTGCGGCGCTCGTACGAGCTGCTGCTCGGCACGGGCCGGGACGGGTCCGCGGTGAGCGAGTACTTCTCTTATCTGGGCAATCTCGCCCGTGGCGACCTCGGCATCTCGGTGAGCGTGTTCCCGTCGCCGGTGTCGGAGGTCATCACGGCGTCGCTGTGGTGGACGGTCGTGCTGGTCGGCATCGCCACCCTGCTGTCGTTCCTGCTCGGCGTCTCGCTCGGTGCCGTGGTCGGCTGGCGGCGCGGCACCTGGCTCGACAACTTGGTGCCGTCGACCACCGTGCTCGCGGCGGTGCCGTACTTCTGGCTCGCCCTGCTCCTGGTGGCGCTGCTGTCGTCGGCGCTGGGCTGGTTCCCGTTGCTCGGTGGGTACGACGTGGTGCTGTCGCCCGGCTGGAATGCCGAGTTCCTCTCGTCGGCGATCTACCACGGGACGCTGCCCGCGCTGACCATCGTCATCTCGTCGGTCGGCGGCTGGCTGCTGGGCATGCGCAACATGATGGTGTCGTCAATGTCCGAGGACTACGTGCTGACGGCGCGGGCGAAAGGGCTGCGGGGCAGCCGGGTGATGGTCCGCTACGCGGCGCGCAACGCCGTCCTGCCGTCGGTGGCCGGTTTCGCGATCTCGCTGGGTTTCGTGGTCGCCGGCTCGATCGTCACCGAGCAGGTCTTCTCCTATCCCGGCATCGGCGGACGGTTGCTGCAGGCGGTGCAGAACAACGACTACGCGTTGATGCAGGGAATCTTCCTGGTGATCACCATCGCGGTGCTGGGCGCCAACCTCGTGGTCGACCTGATGTACGCCCTGATCGACCCCCGAACCCGCGTGAGCGGCTGAGAGGAGCTGGCCGTGACCAACATCAGCACAGCCACCACCCCGTCCGCCGCCGCAGCGTCGAGGGCGGGCTGGCGGTCGATGCTGCCGCGCTGGACGCCGAAGCTCGGCGTCGGGCTCGGCCTGATCATCGTGATCACCCTGTTCGGACTGCTCGGCCCGCTGTTCGCGGGCGATCCGGACGCGGTGCGCGACATCGGCCTGACCCCGCCGAGCGGTGAGCACCTGGTGGGCACCACCCAGACCGGGCAGGACGTGCTGGCCGAGCTCACCTACGCCACCAGGGGCTCGTTGCAGATCGGCCTGCTGGTGGGCGTGATGGCCACGATCCTGTCCGCCTTCTTCGGCATCATCGGCGCCTACATCGGCGGCTTCACCGACGAGTTCTTCTCGTTGTTCTCCAACGTGATGCTGGTGATCCCGGGCCTGCCGCTGGTGATCGTCATCGCCGGGTTCGTCCCCGCCGACCAGCGGGGGGCGTGGACGATCGCGATCGTGCTGGCGGTCACGAGCTGGGCGGCGTCGGCCCGTGTGCTGCGGGCGCAGACACTGTCGCTGCGCAACCGCGACTACGTCGCCGCCGCGCGGGTCGCCGGGGAGAGGCCCTGGCGGGTGATCACCGTCGAGATCCTGCCCAACCTGCTGCCGTTGCTGGCTTCCCAGTTCGTCTTCGCGGTCATCGCGGCGATCCTCGGCGAGGCCGGGCTGTCGTTCCTCGGGCTGGGGGCCTCGAACTCCTCGACGCTGGGCACGATGCTCTTCTTCGCCCAGAACGGATTCGCGCTGCAGCTCAACGCGTGGTGGTGGTTCGTCCCGCCGGGCCTGATCATCGCGTTGTTCGGGTGCGGCCTCTCGCTAGTGAACTTCAGCATCGACGAGATCATCAACCCCAAGCTGCGGGACGTGCCACTGCGCGCGAACGAGGCCCCCGTGGCGTCGCGGGCGCGACCGGCCGCACGCGTGAACGACGACGTGGTGCTCACCGTCGAGCACCTTTCCGTGGTGTACCAAGGACTTTCGCCGGTGCATGCCGTGCGCGACGTGTCCTTCACCCTGCGCCGAGGCGAGATTCTCGGCCTGGCGGGGGAGTCGGGGTGCGGCAAGACCACCCTGGCCTACGCGGTCAACCGGTTGCACCGGCCGCCCGCTGAGGTGACGTCCGGGTCCGTGACCTTCCACGACCGCGACGGCGCGGACATCGACGTGCTGGCACTGGCACCGGAAGAACTGCGCGCGTTCCGCTGGTCGAAGCTGTCCATGGTCTTCCAGGGCGCGATGAACGCGCTCAACCCCGTGATCACGATCGGCGCGCAGTTGGACGACGTGCTCACCACGCATCGGCCGGACATGTCACGCGACCACCGTCGGCAGCGGTGCGCCGAGGTGCTGGATCTGGTCGGTGTCGACCCGCGGCGGCTCGGCTCGTTCGCGCACGAGCTGTCCGGCGGCATGCGGCAACGCGTCATGATCGCGATGGCGCTGCTGCTCGACCCGCAGGTCATGATCATGGACGAGCCGACGACGGCGCTGGACGTCGTGGTGCAGCGCGGCATCCTGCAGGAGATCCTGCGGTTCCGCGACGAGCTGGGCTTCGCGGTCGTCTTCATCACCCATGACCTGCCGCTGCTGCTCGAGATCAGCGACCGGATCGCGGTCATGCGCGACGGCCGGATCGTCGAGCTCGGCACGGCGGAGGAGATCCACCGCGCCGCCGAGCACCCCTACACCCGTGAGCTGCTCGCCGCTTTCCCCAGCCTCACAGGGAAACGCGGCGGGTTCATCCGCGACGCCGAGCCCGTGCTGCACGAAGGAGGAGTGCGATGACCACGCTGCGGGCCCGCGACCTGGTCAAGGACTTCACCGTCCGCAATGGACTTCGCCGCAGGACCCTGCGCGCGGTCGACCGTGTCTCCTTCACCCTCGAACCCGGCCGGACCGTGGCGCTCGTCGGCGAGTCCGGCTCGGGCAAGTCGACGATCGCGCGGATGATCGCCCGCCTGGAGCGACCCACCTCGGGCGACATCATCGTCACCGACTCGGCGGGTGTCCCGGTGCCGGACCGCGAATACCGGCACCGCGTGCAGATGGTGTTCCAGGACCCGTTCGCCTCGCTCAACCCGTTCCACACGGTCGAGCACCATCTGGCCCGCCCGTTGCGCCTGCACGGCAGGGCGAGCGGACGTGAGGAGACGGCCCGGCGGGTCGAGGAGTTGCTGGAGCGGGTGACCCTGCTGCCGCCCCGCGACTTCGTCCAGCGGCGGCCGCACGAGCTGTCCGGCGGCCAGCGCCAGCGGGTCGCCATCGCCCGTGCGCTTGCTCCGGGTGCGGAGATCCTCGTCGCCGACGAGCCGGTGTCCATGCTGGACGTCTCGATCCGGCTCGGTGTGCTCAAGCTGCTCGCCCGGTTGCAGCGCGAGGAGAACCTCGCTGTCCTCTACATCACGCACGACCTGGCGACGGCGCGGCACTTCTCCGACGAGATCCTGGTGCTGTACCGGGGCCGGGTGGTCGAACGCGGCCCGGCCGACGCGGTGATCCTCAATCCCCGCCACCCCTACACCAAGCTGCTCGCCGCGGCCTCGCCGAACCCGGAGGCCCGCGGGCGCACGTTCGACACCGGGCGCGACGTCATGGCGGAAGCGGATGCCGGCGCGGCGTACGACCACCACACGGGACAGTGGGAGGGCGCCGCGTGATCTGGTCCGCGGGTGGGGTGCGACTGGCGTTCTCGATCGGGCCGGACGAGCCCGTGTCATTGCTGTGGTTGCGCCCCAGGGGGAACGAGGGTGGTGAGCTGCATCTGGGCTCGCCGCTGGTCGAGGTGCCGGCGATCGGGCACGGTCGTTTTCCGGGCAGCCGCCGGTACGCCGACAAGCTCGTGCCACTGATCGACGCGGCGGCGCCTCCGGTGCGATGCGCATGGACTACGCGTTGCTATCCCGCCTGCACCTGCAGTCCACCTCCGGCCAGCAGAACCCCTTGCTGTACCCGCCGATCGCCGCCGCGGCACCCGCATCCGCACTGCCGGAGCAGAGATGGGTGTCTGGGCGTACGCCCAGCCGGACATGACCCTCGGCGAGGCGGCGTTCACGCTCGCCACCGGTCTGCTCGGCAGGCTCTACCTCTCGGGCAGGCTCGATCTGATGCGGCCCGAGCAGCGCGGGCTGGTGCGCGACGCCGTGACCGTCCACAAGAGACTGAGCAGGGAGATCGCGGCCTCCGTGCTGTTCTGGCCGCTCGGCCTGACCGCGCACACCGGCCCGTGGTGGCGATGGGCCTGCGCTGTGCCGGCGGCACCTGTCTGACGCTGGGCGTCTGCCGGGTGTCTCGGCGACGCTCAGCGCGCCGGTAGCCCACCTGCGGGGCGCGGATGTCTCCGTCGAAATGCTCTTCCCGGCTTCGGCTTCGGCAGCGGAACGGCTGGTCGCTGCGCTGGCACCGCGACACAGGTGTGCTTGACATCGCCTGTTCGGCGATGCCCCTACTTCCGCCGTCATCCAGCTCGCTTGCAAGTGATCAAAGGAGATCTCATGCGGCACCTCCACCGGGTGGGCGCGGCGTTGTCCGCGCTCGTCCTGATACCACCTCTACTCGCGCTGGTGAACCCGGCCACCGCGGTCGCGGCGCCCGCGCCCTACACGAGCGCGGCGTCCGGCCGGTGCCTGGACGTCACGGGCGCCTCCACCACCCCCGGCGCACTGGTGCAGATCTACGACTGCCACGGAGGGCCCAACCAGGCCTGGGACCTGACCGCCGCCGCAGAACTGCGCGTGTACGGCGGCACCCGATGCCTGGACGTACCGAGCGGCCAGACCGCGCCCGGTACGCGCCCGCGCATCTGGGACTGCACCGGCGGCGCCAACCAGAAGTTCCGGCTCAACTCCGACGGCAGCGTCGTGGCCACCCAGACCGGGCTGTGCCTGGACGTCGCCAACGCGGCCACGACGAACGGGTCAGCGGTGCAGCTGTGGAACTGCAACGTTCAGGCGAACCAGCGTTGGTCGGCGGGCGGCGGCACACCGCAGCCCGAGTGCTCGGCCACCCCCGTCGGCCCGAACTCGACGATCCAGGCCCGTAAGTTGCTGTGCTATCTCTACAGCCAGTACGGCAACCACATCCTGTCCGGGCAGCAGGAGTCGACCTGGATCGGCGGCCCGGAGTACGAGATGAACTACATCCGCAACAACACGGGCAAGCTGCCCGCCATCCGCGGGCTCGACTTCGGCGACTCCAAGGACCTCGCGCCCAGGGCGATCGCGTGGTGGCAGGCGGGCGGCATCCCGATGATCGGTTACCACATGGGCGCGCCGACCAAGCCGGACACCTATGAGGGCAGCCAGATGGCGGTGTCGATCAACGCCGTCCTGACGCCCGGCACGGCCGAGTACGCCTCGTTCATCCAGCGCCTGGACGGCGCCGCGGGCATGTTGCAGCAGCTGGAGAACGCGGGCGCCGCGGTGATCTGGCGCCCGTTCCACGAGGCGGGCGGCACCTGGTTCTGGTGGAGCAAGGAGGGCGGCGCCCAGTACAACCGGTTGTGGCGCTTCATGTTCGACTACTTCACCAGGGTCAAGGGGTTGAACAACCTGGTGTGGCTGCACGGGTACAACGGTGCTCCGCAGGCCTCGTTCTACCCCGGAAAGTCCTATGTGGACGTCGGTGGCGCGGACACCTACGCCGGTGACGGCAACTACGACCCGCTCAAGCCGATGTACGACTCCGTGCGCAACGTCGTGGGCGGCACGATCCCCATCGCGCTGCACGAGAACGGTCCCATCCCGGACCCGGACCGCCTGCAGTCCTCCGGCGCGCGCTGGGTGTTGTTCGGCACCTGGCACGGGCACCACCTGACGCGGAGCAACTCGCTGAGCCACCTGCGCAAGGTGTACGGCCACAGCTATGTGATCACCCGCGATGAGCTACCGAATCTGAGGTAGCCCGCCCCCGGCTGTCGCGGGCGGGGAGCCCGCGACAGCCGGTCTCAAAAGACATTGACTTACTTGCCAACGCAACAACCGCCGAGGGTTGACCGCGGCATCGGGGAGCGAGGAAACGATGGAGCGCCAGACGTTGCACGACGGGTGGCAGCTGAGCGTGGCGGCGGGCTCTGTGCCCGACGGTGTGCGGGACGCCCGCGTGCCTGCCGCGGTGCCCGGCAGCACACACCTCGACCTGCTGGCCGCGGGACTGATCCCGGATCCCTTCCTCGACGGCAACGAGGAGTCGCTCGCCTGGATGTACCGCGTGGACTGGCGCTACGAGCTGACCTTCGAGACCAGGGCACCTGCCGGGAACGAGCGGGTCGACCTCGTGTTCGAGGGACTCGACACGGTGGCCGCCGTCGAGCTGAACGGCCTGCCGGTCGGCACCGCGGTGAACATGCACCGCACGCACCGGTTCGACGTGCGCCACCTGCTCCGCAACGGCGCCAACGAGTTGACTGTCACCTTCTCCTCCGCGCTGACGTACGCCGAGCAGGTCGAGCAGGAACTGGGCTGGCGGGACCACGCCTACCCGCACCCGTTCAACATGATCCGCAAGATGGCCTGCTCGTTCGGCTGGGACTGGGGCCCCGACCTGCAGACCGCGGGCATCTGGCGGCCGGTGCGCCTGGAGCGCTGGCGCACCGCGCGCCTGGCTTCGGTTCGCCCGCTGGTCACCATCGACCCCGACGGCACCGGCCGGGTCGAGGTGCACGCCGACGTCGAGCGCGGCGGGTCCGGGACGCAGCGGCTTTGGCTCGTGGTCACGGTGGATGGACGCACGGCACGGGTTCCGTGCAGCGGTGACAAGGCCGTGGCGACCGCGTTCGTTCCCGATGCGCGGCTATGGTGGCCTGCCGGATACGGGGAGCAGCCTCGGTACGACCTCTCCGTGTCGCTGGAGGCGGACGGCGAGACGATCGACGCGACCGAGCACCGGATCGGATTCCGCACGATCACGGTGGACACCGAACCAGACGAGATCGGCACCCCGTTCACCTTCGTGGTCAACGGCAGGCGGATCTTCGCCAAGGGCGCGAACTGGATCCCGGACGACCACTTCCTCACCCGCATCACCCGTGACCGCCTGGCGTGCCGGGTCGACCAGGCCGTCGAGGCGAACTTCACCATGCTGCGGGTGTGGGGCGGCGGCATCTACGAGACCGAGGACTTCTACGACGTCTGCGACGAACGCGGAATCCTGGTGTGGCAGGACTTCCTGTTGGCGTGCGCTGCCTACCCCGAGGAGGAACCGTTGTGGAGCGAGGTGGAGGCCGAGGCACGGGAGAACGTCGCCCGGCTGACCGGTCACCCGTCACTTGCGCTGTGGAACGGCAACAACGAGAACCTGTGGGGCTTCACCGACTGGGGCTGGTCGGATCAGCTCGGTGGGAAGACGTGGGGCCTGAGGTACTACACGGAACTGCTGCCCGCGATCGTCGTCCAGCTGGACCCGACCCGGCACTACGCACCGGGCAGCCCGTACAGCCCCGGCAACCGGCATCCCAACGACGCCGACCACGGCACCCGCCACGACTGGCAGGTGTGGAACCACGTCGACTACGCGCACTACCGCGACCACGTGCCGCGCTTCTGCTCGGAGTTCGGCTTCCAGGGCCCGCCCACGTGGGCGACGCTGTCGAGATGGGTGCACGACGAACCACTGACCCCGACCTCGGCGGGGTTCCTCCTGCACCAGAAGGCCGATGACGGCAACGGAAAACTCGAACGCGGGCTGGCCGCCCACCTGCCGGCGCCCGCGGACTTCGCCGACTGGCACTGGGCGACCCAGCTCAACCAGGCACGTGCCGTGTCGTTCGGCATCGAGCACTTCCGGTCGTGGTGGCCGCGCACGGCGGGTGCATTGGTCTGGCAGCTCAACGACTGCTGGCCCGCCACGTCGTGGGCGGCCGTCGACAGCGACGGGCGGCGCAAGCCGCTCTGGTACGCGCTGCGGCACGCGTTCGCGCCACGTCTGCTGACGGTGCAGCCGAGGGAGGGCCGGTCCGTCCTGTTCGTGGTGAACGATCACGACGAGCAGTGGAGCGGCGACGTGTGGGTCCAGCGGCAGTCGTTCGCGGGAGCTGTCATGGAAGAGGCCGTGCTCCCGTTCTCCGCGACCGCCCGATCCGTCGTCGGTGTCACGCTGCCGGACGCCCTGCTCACCCCGTCCGCTCCGGCGGGGGAGGTGCTCGTCGCGACCACGGACGAAGCCCGTGTCGTGCACCTGTTCCGCGAGGATCTCGACCTGGAGTACGACCCGGCGCCGCTCAGCGCGCACATGGAGGCGGTCGAGGGCGGATACCGTGTCGACGTGCGCGCCACCTCGTTCGCACGAGATGTCGCGTTGCTGGCCGACCGGGTCGCCCCGGACGCTGTCGTCGACGAATTGCTGGTGCCGATGCTCGCCGGTGAATCCCGATCGTTCGTCGTGCGGACCGAAACACGGCTCGCCGATCCCGCGGTGCTCGCCGGGCCACTGGTTCTGCGCAGTGCCAACGGGCTTTGCGCGCCGATGGTGAGGTCCTGAGTGGCCACCTGGAATTCTTCGGGCGCCGTCGGGCTGGTGCTGGCCCGCCCGGCCCGGTTGCTCGGTGCCGAGCCGTTCTTCATGGAGTTCATCGCCGGCATCGAGGAACGCCTCACCGAACACGACCTGTCCGTCCTGCTGCACGTGGTCGCGACGCACGACGCGGAGCTCGCCGCGTACCGGCGCTGGGCGGGCGACCGGCTGGTCGACGCGGTGGTGCTGGTCAACCGGTCCGTCGACGACCCGAGGCCCGCGCTACTCCGTGACGTCGGCCTGCCCGTGGTCGTCGTCGGCGAGCCCGACGCCGAGCTCGGCGCGCCCGCCGTGCGCACCGACGACGCCGGTCCGGTCACGGAGGCGCTGCACCACCTGCTCGAACTCGGTCACTCCCGCATCGCCCGGATCACCGGTCCGGCCGGCCTGCTGCACACCGCGGCGAGAACCGCGGCCATGCTCGACGGTTGCCGGGCGGCCGGCGCGGTTCCGATGATCCTGGAAGGCGACTACTCCGAGGAGTCGGGCGCGAAGCTGACCGCCGCGTTGCTCGGCCTGCCCGAGCCGCCGACCGCGATCCTCTACGACAACGACGTGATGGCGGTTGCCGGGCTGGGTGTGGCGAAGGAACTGGGTGTCTCGGTGCCCGGCGAGCTCAGCCTGGTCGCCTGGGACGACTCGACGTTGTGCCGGCTGGCGTCGCCCGCGCTGACGACGATGAGCGTGGACGTTCATCAGTTCGGCGTCTCGGTCGCGGAGTCGGTGCTCGAACTCATCGGGGGACACACGGTCGCCGAACGGTGGTCGCCCACCGCCACGCTCCTCGTCCGGGAAAGCTCCTCCGTCGTGCCGGATCAGAAAAACAAAAAACAAAATCGACAGAGCGCCGCTCACGTGAATGATTCGTGATGCGTGCGAGCTTTTGCTGCGCCTGAAGCGTTCTTTCTCTTGCTCGTCATGACTGCCGCACGTCTCACTCCGCAATCGGCGTCGATTTCGACGACTTCGCGAATGGAAGGTGCCATGTCCGTGAAAAGGATCAGCAGGTGGTTGGCCTGCGCGCTCGCCGCGCTGCTGGCGTGGCTCATCCCGGTCCCGGCCTCGGCGGCGGAACCGGTGAGGATCATGGCGCTGGGTGACTCGATCACCGGGTCTCCCGGCTGCTGGCGGGCGTTGCTGTGGCGGCATCTGCGGGATACCGGTCGCACGAACGTCGACTTCGTGGGAACGCTGCCCGCGCCGGGCTGCGGGTTCGCCTACGACGGGGAGAACGAGGGGCACGGCGGCGTCCTCGCCACGCGGATCGCCCAGCAGAACCAGCTGCCGGCCTGGTTGTCGGCAACTCGGCCCGACGCGGTGCTGATGCACCTGGGCACCAACGACGTGTGGAGCAACATCTCCGCCGGCGCAATCCTGAGCGCCTACACCACGTTGCTGAACCAGATGCGGGCGAGCAACCCCGGCATGCGGGTGCTGGTCGCGCAGATCATCCCGATGAACCCGAGCAATTGTGCCGCGTGCGGGCAGAGGGTGGTCGAACTCAACAACACCATCCCGGGCTGGGCGCGGGCCAACTCCACGGCACGGTCGCCGATCACGGTGGTGGACCAGTGGACCGGGTTCAGCACCTCGGCGGACACCACGGACGGCGTCCACCCGAACAGCACCACCGGAAACCGCAAGATCGAGAGCCGCTGGTACCCCGCGCTGACCGCGGCGCTGGACGGTCCGGCCGGCCCGGCGTCGGCGTTGGTCGGCACGCAGTCGGGGCGCTGTCTCGAACCGGCCGCGGCGAGCACCGCCAACGGCGCCAGGGCCCAGCTGTGGGACTGCGGCGGTGGCACACACCAGCGCTGGACCATCACGAACGCCCGCGAGCTGCGCGTGTTCGGGTCGAAGTGCCTCGATGCCGAGGGACGGGGCACCGCGAACGGCACGAGAACCCAGCAGGCCAACCAGAAGTGGACCCGTCGCTGAGGTTGTCGCCACGCGGGTCGTCAACCTGCTTCATCCACACGCAATCCACTGGAGTCACTATGGACATCGGACGTCGCGAGTTACTCGAGATCGGCGCCGCGGGGGCGGGAGCCGTCGCGTTGTCGGGCATTGGCGCTGTGGTGGGTGGTGGGGCCGTCTCCGCCGCCACCGGCGCCGAAACCGAGACGCTGTATCTGACCGGCCTGGATGCCGACCACACAGTCGACTGGGAGTTCCTGTGCACGAGCGGACGGCAGAGCGGGACCTGGGGCCGGATCGCCACCCCGTCGAACTGGGAGTGCCGGGGCTACGGCACCTACAACTACGGCTGGAACCTGGTGCCGGAGGAGAAGGGCCGTTACCGGCACCGCTTCACCCCGCCCGCGAGCTGGTCGGGCCGCCGGGTCTACCTCGTCTTCGACGGTTCCATGACGGACACGGAGGCGTGGCTCAACGGAACATCGGTCGGCCCGGTGCACCGGGGTGGCTTCTACCGCTTCCGCTACGACGTCACCGCCCTGCTACGATCGGGCGTGCCGAACCTGCTTGAGGTGACCGTCAGCAGGGAGTCCGCCGACGACTCGGTCAACAACGCCGAACGCAGGGGCGACTACTGGAACTTCGGCGGCATCTACCGGCCCGTGTCGCTGCAGGCCTTCCCCTCCGCGCACGTGGACCGGATCGCGGTCGACGCGCGAGCGAACGGCACCCTCTCGGCTGACGTGTACCTCGCCGGGATCGGCACCGGTCACCGCGTCGTCGGGCAGGTTCGCACGCCGCAGGGCGAACCCGTGGGCACTGCGTTCGAGGTGGGCGTTCAGGCCGGGGCGACGAGGACGAGGCTCACCACCTCGGTCAGCGGGCCGAAGTTATGGACGGCCGAGACACCTGACCTCTACCGGTTGGACGTCCGGCTCGTCGACCGTTCGGGTGCGACGGTGCACAGCGTGTCGGAGAGGTTCGGCTTTCGCACCGTGGAAGTGCGCCGAGGCGACGGCGTCTACGTCAACGGAAAGAAGATCATCCTCAAGGGCTGCAACCGGCACACGATCTGGCCGACCCTGGGCCGGGCGTCGAGCCCGCGGCTGGCCCGGCAGGACATTCTCCTGATGAAGGAGATGAACATGAACGCGGTGCGGATGTCGCACTACCCGCCGGACATGTTCTTCCTCGACCTGTGCGACGAGCTCGGCCTCTACGTGATGGACGAGCTCGCGGGCTGGCAGAAGTCCTACAGCGAGCGGGCGGGCGCCCCGCTGGTCGCCGAGACGGTGATCCGCGATGTCAACCACCCGTCGATCCTGTTCTGGGCCAACGGGAACGAGGGCGGTTGGAACCCCGCGCTCGACGCGCACTTCGCTCGATACGATCCACAGGGCCGTGCGGTGCTGCACCCGTGGGCGAACTTCGGCGGCGTCAACACGGATCACTACGAGTCCTACGACAGCACGCGCGCGATTCTCGCGAAGCCTGACATCTTCATGCCCACCGAGTTCCTGCACGCTCTGTACGACGGTGGGGCCGGGGCGGGGCTGAACGACTACTGGGCCTTGCTGGGCAGCGCACCGCGGTCGGCGGGAGGGTTCATCTGGGCGTTCTGTGACGAGGGGGTCGCGCGAGGAGACCGGGGCGGTGCGATCGACGTCATGGGCAACGCCGCCCCGGACGGCATCGTCGGCCCGTACCGCGAGAAGGAGGGAAGCTTCTTCGCGGTCAAGGACATCTGGTCGCCGGTTCAGCTCGCTAATCCCGCGTACTACACGACATCGTTCCCGTCTGGTTTCGACGGCACGGTGCGGATCGTGAACGGGTACGACTTCCACAACCTGAGCCGGTGCTCGTTCGAGTGGCAGCTGCTCAAGTTCCGCCTGCCCGGCACCTTGGGCACCACGCCCAGGCTGGTGGCGCAAGGCGTGGTCCGGAGTCCGGACATCGTCCCTGGGGCCACAGGCACGCTCGTGCTCGACCTGCCGGAGATCTGGGGTCAGGCAGATGCCCTGCGCGTCACCACGACGGATCCCAGCGGCCAGCAGGTCGCCGACTGGGTGTGGATGATCAAGAAGGCTGCCGACTTCCGTGAGCGCGTCGTGGTGCCACACCCCACCGTCGACCGTGTCACGGTGATCGAGGACGCGGCAGGCGTGACCATGACTGCGGGCACCACGAGTGTCACCATCGCGAAGAACACCGGCAGACTCGCCAGGGTTGAGCGTGGCGGCAGGCCGGTGCCGCTGGCGAACGGCCCGGCACTCGTCGTGGGAACGTCCACGTTGCGCAAACTGACGCACTTCAGCGACGGCACAGCTCACGTCGTGCAAGCTGACTACACCGGAGACCTCAGGTCCGTGCGCTGGCGCCTCGACACGAGCGGATGGCTGCGCCTGGACTACCACTACCACCGCACCGGGCTCCACGATTTCCTCGGCGTCACCTTCGCCTTCCCCGAGTCGCAGACAACCGGTGTCACGTGGCTCGGAGACGGCCCACATCGGGTGTGGAAGAACCGCAGGCGCGGTGTGACGCCCGGTGTGTGGACAAAGGACTACAACGACACCGCGACCGGAGCGGAGGGCTGGAAGTACCCGGAGTTCAAGGGGTACCACGCGAACACCCGCTGGGCCGTCCTGCACACGACAACGGGCAACATCACGATGGTGGCCGAGCAGGAGGGCCTGTTCCTGCGCCTGTTCACGCCACGGGTCGGCCACGACCCGCGTTTCGCGACCGCCCCGTTCCCTCCGGGCGACATCTCGTTCCTCGACGGGATACCCGCCATCGGGAACAAGTTCCACGCCACGGACGCACTCGGGCCCGAGAGCCGGCCCAACCTCGCCACAGGTGACTACCGGCGGACCCTCTACTTCCGCTTCGGTGCTTGACCAGACCGAACAGCGTGAGAAGCCAGTGTCGTCACGATCGCGGACTCGGCGCGGCACGTAGGTGTCGCGCCGAGCCGGGCGGACCGCGCTGGTGGGGTGCAACTACTTCGAGAACGTCGATTCGACAAGCCCGCGTTTGCCGGTACTTCAACGCGGCCTACGTCGGGTGATTCCACAGTGGACCAGTCGCCAGCGGCACACCGGTCGCCGCTCGGGTCGTCGATCCGAGTCATTCCCACGCAATCCACTGGAATCCACCGTGGACACCGGACGTCGCGACTCGGTCGCTTCTCGGTGGCTGTATGCGCGTGATGCGGCCAGGACAACTCGGTCGTCGTCCTGGCCGCATCACACAGGTGGAGGTGGAAGTGCTTCCCGCTACAGCTGTGCCTCCCACGTGGTGGTGCTGGAGGAGGCGTCGGAGCGGAGGCGGTCACGGGCGACCGTGTCGGCGTACAGGCCCCAGCGCATCCAGTCCACGAAGGTGTTGCGGGCGCGGGAGTCGCCGAAGTAGTTGCTGTGATCTCCGCCGCGGAACGTGAGGAACGCCTTGGGCCGCGGGAGTTCCCTGAATGCCTGGCGTGCGGAGGAGTAGGGGCAGAGCTGGTCCCGGTCCCCGTGGATGAACAGGACCTTGGCCTTGACCGAGGGGGCCGGGTTGCCCATGTCCACACAGGCGATGGGGACCGCGGCGGTGATCCGCGGGTCGGGCGCGATGGTGAGCAGGCTGTGCGTGGTCATGCCGCCCATCGAGTAGCCGTACACGCCTACGCCCGCCCTGGTGTTGATGTGGCCCCTCAACGGGTCGTTGGCCGTGTTGAGCGCCAAGGTCCGCGTGATGGCCTCGGAGACGTCCCTGCCCAGGTTGCCGTTGTAGGTGTCGCCGATACTTGCGCGGAAGTGCGGTGCCGGCACGATGAAGCCCGCCGCGGCCATGGGCCGGATGTGCGACAGCGCGCCCTGCGGGCTGGCGCCGCTGCCGTGGGTGTACTGGGCGACGGGGAACACGCCGTCGGCCACGGGCGCGTTGGTGACAGGTGCGCCACCAGGAGTGCCCTTGGCGGGGTAGTAGACGTAGGTGGTGATCCGGCGGTTACCGCGCATCCAGTTGTACTGGCGGACGCCCACGGCGAACGGTGTGGTCGGCGCGCCCTGTGGGCTGATGGTGGCGAGCGCTTGTCCGGTGCCGAGCAGGCCGAGGCCGAGGCCCGCCGCGCTCAGGCTCAGGAAGGTACGTCGTTGCATGGTCATGGATGACTCCGTTGTAGGGGATTTGGCAGGGACTGGGCTCAGGGCTCGGTCGCGGCCCGTCGCCCGGTGTCACGGGCTCGCGAAGCTGGGGTGGGGTGGCTGGTTGTAGGCGGTGTTCTGCCACGCCACCGCCAGGCGGTACTGGCGGTCTTGCATCAGCGACGGGCGGCTGATGCTGGTCGGGTCGGTGGTGGAGTAGATCCGCAGCGCCCGGTTGTCGCTGGTGCGCCAGATGACCTCTTCGCGCCAGTCACCGAGGATGTCCGCCTGGAGGACCGGGGTGGACTTGGTGCCGTTGTTGGATGCCACCCCGGAGCCGGTCAGCAGGCGGGTGTCGCCGCTGGTGCCGTACTTGTCGATGTGCGTGCCGTCCAGCAGCTCGCGCTGGGCGTCGCCGTCCCACCAGATCACGAAGTTCATCGAGCTCGGCTTGCGGGCCGCGACCTGGTTGCCGTTCGCCGCGCTGCGCAGCCCTCCGACAGCAGCGGACCAGATCTCCGCACCGGGGTTGCCCGCCCAGATGTCGGCGGCGACGCCGCGGCCGTTGTCGCAGCCGCACGATGGTGCCCGGTAGAGGAACTGGCCGGTGCGGGCGTCGTGCACGTCCATCGGGGAGCTGCCCGACTCGTGCACGGTGAACACTTCCAGGCCGGGCCTGCTCGGTGCGAGGTCGCTGACGTGCAGCGCGTCGCCGTGGCCCAGGCCGGTGCTGTACATGAGCGTGCCGTTGTCGTTGATCGTCGCCGAGCCGTAGATGATCTCGTCACGGCCGTCGGCGTCGACGTCGGCGATGGACAGGTTGTGGTTGCCCTGCCCGTACGCGCCGCCACGGCCCGAGTCGTAGGTCCACCGCCGCGTGAGCTGACCGCCGCGGAAGTCCCAGGCGGCGATCACCGCACGGGTGTAGTAGCCGCGCGCCATGATGATGCTCGGCCGCGAACCGTCCAGATAGGCCGTGCCCGCCAGGAAACGGTCAACCCGGTTGCCGTAGTTGTCGCCCCAGTCGGAGACGTTGCCCCGCGGCGGAACGTAGTTCTCGGTGTCCAGGATCGCGCCGTCGGAGCCGCGGAACACCGTCAGGTACTCCGGCCCGGACAGCACGTAGCCGCTGGAGTTGCGGTAATCGGCGCCCTGCGTTGCCGATCACCTGACCGGTTCCCGAGCGCGTCCCGTCGGCGGTCTTCATGGCGGCCTCGGCCTTGCCGTCGCCGTCGTAGTCGTACACCTGGAACTGGGTGTAGTGCGCGCCGGAGCGGATGTTGCGGCCCAGGTCGATCCGCCACAATCGCTTGCCGTCCAGTTTGTAAGCGTCGATGATCGTGTTGCCGGTGTAGCCGGTGTGGGCGTTGTCCTTGGCGTTGGTGGGTTGCCACTTCAGCACGATTTCGTACTGGCCGTCGCCGTCCAGGTCGCCGACGCTGGCGTCGTTTGCCTCGTAGGTGTAGCTGCCCGACGGCGTCGACCCGCCCGGCGGGATCTGCAACGGCACATCCCTCGTGCTCGCGGTGACACCCACCCCGCCCTCGGTGTGCGCCGCCATCCGCAGCGACCGCTCCGCCGACGCAGTGCTCGTCTGCTCCACCCCGTTCACCACCGGGCGAACCGCGTAGCTGGCGTGCGCCGAAGCACCGCGGTCCACGAAGTTCGTCCGCGTGATCGGCGTCGCCGTTACCTTCCTGCCGTCCCGATAGACATTGAAGGCCGTGCCCGACGCGTCCTGCGCCAACAACCTCCAGCTGAGGAAGTTGCCGTTGCCGGTGTGAACACTGATCAGACCGCGATCCAGCCTGTCGGCTTGAGGGACGCGAGGCGTGTCAGCTGTCGACTGGGACGCGGTGGCCCCCACTGTCAGGGCCGCCGACGTCGCGACGACCATCAGTGCACGCATCGTCTTTGATTTGTGCATCACCAGTTCCGTTCATCAGGGTTGATCTCCAAGGCGGCGGAACCGGCACACCGGACGACGGGAGTTCGGGCGTCGTCCGGCCGGTGGCCGGTGAATGCTCAGGTCGTCACGCCGGACGTGGCGACGGTGCGGCCGAGCGCGTCGGTGATCGTGTCGAGCCGCATGGGTAGCTCGGTGCCTGATGTGGCGATCGGTCCGGTCCACGGGAACGGCGAGTGGCCGGAAGTGCCGCGGGAATCAGGATCCGTTGTGCCGGATCGGTCTGTGCTGCGCGCTCACGCGGATCTCCGTCCGTCTGGCAGGGAGTCGGGGAGGAGGAAAGGCTTGCGGGCCATCAGGTTCGTGACCGATGGGGGAGGCGACGCCCGTAACGTATAACAGAAAGTGTTCCGGTCGGACTTACTTCTGTCAACGAATGAGAACGCACTCGTCCGGCCTCGTGCACTCGGTGGTCGTACTGCTCGTCGAACGTCGTCAGCTCTTGGCTGATACCGGCACTCATCGCCGCGATCGTGTGAGCCTTGATATCGAGCCGCGGCTCTTCGTCGTACCGGCCGCCACGGCGCGGACGTGTTCCTGCGCCGGCTGGGCCAACCCGTCGTAGACCGCCACGCACACTTCCCTGGCGCGTGCCCGCGGCCACCCGGACGGCAACAGGTCGATGGGCAGCAACGGGTCCAGCACGGGGAAGCGGCGGTAGGAGTTCATCACCTCGGTGCGGGCCCGCACTGCCGCGGCACCGGTCACTCCGCCGGCCGCTATGCGAGGTATCAAACCCCTCCACCGCCGGATGAAAGCCTGGTACTGGCCGGTGATGCCGCGGAGGTCCCACGCCTGCACCGGGTTGCGGCCCGTCTCGACCTCCAGCTCCACGTGCTGGGCGCGGAACATGCTGATCTTCCCGGGAGCCAGGGTGGCCAGCTCGGCCCGTCCTCTCGGCGTCAGCGGATGCGGCGACACCCACACCGCGTCGTACAGCGGTGCACATCCCCGCCACCGCAACGCGGTGCGCAACGCACGTCGTCGCGTGCTGTGTTCTTCCGGGACGGAGAAGGCGATGAGTGTCCAGTACCCGTCCCACGAGTCCGAGTGCGTGGTGAACGCGGCGATCGAGCTGCCGCCGTTCCACAGGTCGGTGGCGACCTCTTCCGTGAGCCGGTACGAGCTGTGCCGCCCGCGCCGGCGACCCTCGAGCACTCCGCGACCAGCCTGCGCGCCTGACCGCCTGCGGTGACCATGCACGCTCGCCGGCCTCAGGACGCTGGTACGGCAGTGGCAGCCGTTGCGGTGCTGCTTCCCCCGGTGAAACTCCAGCTCCCGTGCGGAACGGACACGACCGAGAAGCCGCTCTTGGTCGGTACGTGCACCTCCGCCGTCGAGCCGACCGGCACCTCGACAGTCAGCCGCAGCACGCCGTCGACCTTCGTCCACGCCACGGAGATGCGTCCGCGCACACTTATGAACTCGAGCCGCGCCCACGACACCCTGGTGGCGTCCGGTCGCACCGTGAACGTCCGGTAGCCGGCGTCTCCCGGCCGCAACCCGGCGACGTGCTCGTACAGCCACTGCGCGATGGTGCCTTTGAAGTAGTGGTTGCGCGAACGGGTGCCGGTGTCCCACTTCTCCCACATGGTGTCGGCACCGTTCGCGAACCAGTGACCCCAGCTCGGGTAGGTCCGCTCGGTCGCCATCGCGTGCGCGACGTCGGCGTGTCTGTTGTCGGTCAACGCCTTCAACAACACGCTGGCACCGAGGCAGCCGACGTTGACGTGGTTTCCGTTCGCCTTCACCTCGGCGGCGAGCCGGTCTGCCACCGCCCGCACCGAGCCGGACGGCACCATCCCGAACGCGAGCGGAATCGCGTTGGACGTCTGCCGGTAGCCGGGGTCCTTGGCCGTGCGGTAGTAGCCGCCGGGGTGGAGGAACGTCCGGTTGAACGCCGACCGCAGGTTCGCGGCGACCTCGCGGTAGCGGGGAACGGGCTTGCCGATCACGTCACCGAGTTCGGCGGTGTGCAGCAGCGCGCGGTACAGGTACGCGGTCGCGGTGAGCCGGGTGTCCTCCGGCGGCAAGCCGTCGGAGCCGGGTGGCACCCAGTCGCCGAGCGCGGTCACCGCGAGCCCGTCCCGCAGCCTGCCGATCTCCCAGTCCAGATAGCGGGTGAGCACCGGCCAGTGCTGCGCCGGCAGCCGGTCGTCACCGTAGATCCGGTACATCTCACGCAGCACGAACGGATAGACCGTCGTCCACTCCGGAGCGGGTGCGAGCTCGCGGTAGCCCCAGCCGCCGCTCGGCACGATCACCGGCAGCTGCCCGGCCGCGTCCTGGCTGTCCGCCAGGTCGCCGAGCCACTTGGTGAAGAACTTCGCCATGCCGAACTCGGCGAGCATCGACGGCGCGCCGACCTGCGCGTCGCCCGTCCAGCCGTTCTTCTCGTAGGTCGGCGTGTCGGTCGGGATGCCGTGCAGGTTGTTCAGCACCGTGCAGCGCATCGCGGCGTCGTAGCGCTCGAACAGCGGTTCCGAGCACCGGAACGTGCTCACCGACGGCACATCCGAGTGCACCACCCGGCCCTGCAGGCGCGGTGCCGCGGCGAGGCCCGTCACCTCGACGTAACGGAAACCCTTGTACGAGAACCTCGGTTCCCACGTCTCCTCGCCGGTTCCCGCGCAGACGTACTCGTCGACTTGGTCGCGGCTGCCGGTCACGTGGCCGTTGACCATGCGCACGGTGCCGTCGGAGTTCAGCGTCTCGCCGTGTTTGAGCCGCACGACGGTGCCTGCGGACGCCCGCACGGTAAGCCGGGTCCAGCCTGACATCGTGCGCCCCATGTCGGCCACGAACACTCCGGGCTTCGGCCGGGTGATCGCGGCCGGGGTGACCGACTCGATCACGCGGATCGGTTCGTGTTCCTGGGCTTTCAGCGTGCCCCTCGGAGCGGGCCGGATGGGCGCGCGCTGCCATTTGCTGTCGTCGAAGCCCGGTTTCGTCCAGTCCCGCGGGGCACGCCGGGCGTCGTAGGTCTCGCCGTTGTACAGGGAGTTCACGAGCGTGGGGCCAGAGGTCATGCGCCACGACTCGTCCGAGGCGATGGTGGTGCGCGTGCCGTCCGGGTGATCGATCTCCAGCTGTGCCAGCAGCTTCGGCTCGTCGTGCCACGACGGGCGCTCCCACCGCCACACGTTCGCCGTCTTCATCCCGTAAAAGCCGCGTCCCAGCGTCACGCCGATGGCGTTGCGGCCGGCGCGAACCTGCTCGGTGACGTCGTGCGTCGCGTACAGGACGGTGTTGTCGTAGTCGGTGAAGCCGGGATCGAGCACGCGGTCGCCGACGCGGCTGCCGTTGATCTCGGTCTCGTAATAGGCGAGGCCGCTCACGTACAGCCTGGCGCGCGACACGGGCTTGGCGAGCGTGAACTCCTTGCGCAGCAACGGTGCGGGCTGCTCGCTGGTGGCGGCTTCCGCTCCGATCCAGCGCGCCTGCCAGCGCGCACCGAGCAGTGCCGTCTCCCACCAGCTGCTCGTGCTCCACTCCGACGGCTTGTTGTCGCCGTCCCACACCTTGACTCGCCAGTGATAACGCGTGCGCGGCCGCAACTCCCCACCGCCGTAGGGAATTCCTGTCGTGCGGTCCGATCCCACCCGGCCTGACTGCCACACGTCCGAGCCCCCAGGGACCGTGCCGACCTCGATCTCGTAGGCACTCTGCCGAGCTCCGGTGCCGTCCGCGGCAAGCACCCACCCGAGCCGCGGTGCCGTGACATCGGTGCCCAGCAACGTTTCCGCGTACTCCACCGTGGTGCGCACGACGCGCAAGCCGCTCGCCTGCGCGGCCGGCTCAGCTCGCGCCACGCCGATGGGCAACGCCGTCGCCGACAGCCCGACCGCTGATGTCCTCAAGAACTCTCGTCTGCGCACGCCGTCTCCATCTTCGTCGCTGGATGAAACGTTTCAATTCCAGAGAGGCGAGGCCAGCATGGCGATGCTCTGTCAACCATGTCAAGACGTTCGGCAGCTGTCCCCAATCGCCGCCCGCAGCGAAGAAGTCGCGCCACTGCACGGCAGTGTCGGACGAACGCGCCGCCATTCGACAGCGACACCTTGAACTGATCTTCGGTGCGCGGTTCCATCTCCCTGAGCCAGGTAAGCGCTTTCTACGCCTGATCACTGCGCGGCTCGCGCGATGTCCCCGGAGACGCCCCACTTATGAGAGGACCGACGATGAGCAGACAATTAAGTCGCCATCGGAGCGCATGGCGCGCCGCACTTGCGGTGGTGGCGCTGGCCGCGACGATGGTGAGCGGCGGCCAGCCCGCCGCCGCGGACTCCGTGCCCTGGCCGACGAACCCCAACTGGCAGCAGTACGTCGCGGGACCGGCCACGCCGAACGTGACCCCGGTCGCCGTGGCGAGCACATCGGGGAACGTCACCAACGCGGCCGCGCTGACCTCAGGTGGGAGCGGCACTGCCAGGCTGACCATGACGTCCGGCGGGCCCCAACCCGTGATCATCCTGGACTACGGCAAGAACGTCGGCGGCTGGCCGTACTTCACGGTGACCGGGCACAGCGGCAACCCGGTGCTGCGCGCTTCCTACAGCGAGGCAAGGCAGTTCGCCGGCGCCAACGGTGACGGCGGGGGCGCCTTCAACGCCGGCGACCGGTCCAGGGCCAACAACTACACCATCCGCGGGACCGGGACGATTAACCACAGCTTGATCCAGGGCGGCCAGCGGTACCAGAGGATCGCGCTGACCTCCCCCGGCTCCGTCACGCTCAGCGCGGTCGGCATCCGGTTCAGCCCCTACCGCGCGACGGCGAACGAGTACCAGGGGTACTTCATGTCCAGCTCCGACGAGCTGAACAAGATCTGGTACGCCGGCGTCTACACCAACCAGCTCGCCATGCTGCCCGTAAGGACGGCGGACAACAACCAGCTGCCGGTGATGCTGGACGGGGCCAAGCGGGATCGCAACGTCTGGATCGGTGACATGTATGTGCAGGGTCCGACGAACTACGTCAGCCTGGGCTCCAACGGTAACGAGTACCTCAAGCAATCCATCCGGCTGCTCGGCAGCCACCAGCTCAGCAGCGGCTTCGTCACCGGGTGCCTGCCACCGGGCACCCCCGTGCACACCGGCCCGCCCAAGCCGGGTACAACCGCGTGCTACTCGACGAGCTACTCGCTGTACTTCACCCCCAACCTGGCCGACTACTACCGCGCCACCGGCGACCTCGACTTCGTCCGGTCGCAGTTCCAGATCGTGCAGCGGCAGCTCGGCTGGAACGCCTCACGGCTCAACTCGCAGGGACTGCTGATCACCGACAGCAGCGACGGCAAGGACTGGGACTGGTACGACGCCATCAAGACCGGCGCGGTGACCAGGTACAACGCGTTGTACTACCTGAACCTGACCGAGAGCGCCTACCTGGCGCGGGAGCTCGGCCAGGCCGATCTCGCGACGCAGTACACGAACAGGGCGGCGGCCCTGCGCACCGCGATCAACACCCACCTCTTCAACTCCAGCACCGGCGTCTACGATGTCAGCGACAGAGTCCGCGGCATCTTCCCCCAGGACGGCAACGCCGACGCGGTCCTGTTCGGCGTCGCGCCCGCCGGCGCCGTCCCCGGCATCCTGGCCAAGCTGAAGTCCACGCTGTGGGGCTCCCACGGCCCGCGGCCCTTCTCCGGCGGCAGCTACCGCACGATGATCAGCCCGTTCATCTCCGGCATTGAGCTGAACGCCCGGCTGGAGGCTGGCGACACCACCGGCGCGATGCAGTTGTTGAGTACTGTGTGGGGCCAGATGGTCCGGCCCGGCCCGAACTCCGTCGGCACCCTGTGGGAGAACATCATGCCCGACGGCAGCGTCGAGAGAGGCAGCACGAGCCTGGCGCACGGCTGGGCGTCCGCCCCCACAGCGGCGCTGTCGCGCTACGTGCTGGGCGCCCGGCCGGTCAGCGCCGGGTACCGCACCTGGATCGTCCAGCCGCAGCCCGGATCGCTGAGCTGGACCGTAGGACAGGTGCCGACCCCGCACGGGCCGCTGGCGGTCAAGTGGGGCCGCGTGAGTAGCGGCGGGTTCGACATGGACGTCACCGCCCCGAACGGGACCAGCGGCACCATCGCTGTCCCGGCCTCCGGCCCGAACACGGTAATCACCGTGAACGGAACGACCGTCTGGGACCGCGGAACATTCACCCCCGGTGCCGGAGTCACCAGCGCGCGCAGCGACGGGTCCTACGTCTACCTGTCCGTCAGCGCCTCAGGCAACTACCGCGTGGCCGCCCGTGGCAGTTCAGGCGGCTGATCCTCATTGGTCGCGAGATCACTTGATTCGGCATCGCCGTCCAGTCCGGCCGGCGGTGAGCACGGCGCTGGTCACGGCGGCGACGATGATCGCCGCCGTGACCAGCAGAACGCGTCGCCCGGAGGAGACGGGCAGCGCGGTGGCGGGTAGGTGGTGCTCGTACTCCCGTCAATCATCGGGGGCAGCGATCCCAGCACGTAGGCCACCTCCATTCCCGGAACGGATCCGCGTGCGAGGTCACCGCTCCGTGACCCCGTTCTCCTTAAGCGCGAGCCGCAGCGCGCGCAAGCCGTAGTGCAACCGCGATTTCACCGTGCCCTCGGCACGTCCAGCGCGTCGGCGAGCTCGGCGATGGACTCGCCGCGGTAGTAAGCCCGCACGATCACCATCCGGTGCTCGGGTTTGAGCTGGAACAGTGCTTCGGTGATGAGCGAGGTGTCGAGTGTGGAGTCGGTGTGGTCCGGGCGTGAGCATTCGGGCAGGTTCACGTTCGCCGTCGGCACACCGTCGAGTTTGAGGGCCTGATAGTCCACGGTGGTCTCCTCATGAGTCCCAGATCGCGCCGTAGACCCGGACCTCAGGAGGTTCCAGCTCCTCAACGACGTGCCACGTGGTCGGTTTGGAGATGAAGATGACCGCCTCGGCGTCGAAGCGCCGGCAGCCGTCGAGCGACGAGCAGGTCTGGTTTGCCTCTGGTCTCGATGTCCCAGAACCACTGCGTCGGGCTGCCGGCACGGTCGCCGACACCGGTGCGTTCGAACACCGCCGTTCATCGTGAACCAGGGGACCGCTGACCAGGAGGTGGCCCCGACGACAATCGGGACCACCTCCGTCCGTCAAGCTCCCGCGGGGCGACCCACCCACGCCTCCTGTGAGGTGAGCGGCCGCGTCGTCAGCGACTCATAGGTGGTGTCGGGCCGTTCCTGGTCGACTGCCTCTCCGGGGTGTCCCGCGACGCGGCTGATGCAGCCCGACCACGTGTACCGGCTGAACGCCGTGGCAGGCGGGAAGTCGCTGCAACAGAACAGTTCCCTCCGTTTCTACTGCGCTCCTCTGGCCGGCGGCAGGGTGGTCAGGCCGCCGGTGGTGGTGAACGGGATCGAGTCGATGCCGGCGGTGGCGGCGGTCAAGCCGCTCGCGGTGGCGCGCAAGATGAGCGTGCCCGCGGTCCGCGAAGCGCGGACGAAGACCCGGTTGACGCCGGCCTCCGTGTCCACATAGGACTTGTGGACGCTCCCAGGCTTGCCGGGGTTGAAGCCGCCGAGGAAACGGCCGGGACCGGTCAGCGTGCAGTCGACGCGGGCCTGATGGGTCGGCATCCGGCGGCCCTGCGCGTCGACAGCCTCGACCTCGAAGAACGCGATGTCGCTGCCATCCGCGCGCAGCCCGCCGGGAGCCGTGTACGGGGTCAGCCGGAGCGCGGTGGCGGCTCCGGTGGTCGTCTTCTCGGTGCGGACGACCTCTCGGCCGTCCGCGTCGTACCCGACCGCGGTGATCGTGCCGGTCTGCCAGCGGACGGAGGAGAAGGAGTACAGGAAGTCGTTCGTGGCCGAGGTGTCGTTGCCCACCTCGGTGCCGTTCACCAGCAGCCGCACTCGCCGGACGTGGCTAGAGGCCATGACGTACATGGTCTTGGTCGTGTTCGCCGGATAGGTCCAGTGCCCGATGATGTGGATGTCCGGGGTGTTGCTCTGCATGACCCGGTAGGTGTGCGCCGACTCCTTGGGAATGCGCACCGCGTCCACCCGGCCGGACAGGCGGCAGCACTCCCAGTTGTATTGGCGGCCGTGCTGGTTGGAGTCCGCCCAGATCAGGGCGGCGGCGCCGGAGTAGCGACGCTGTCCTGGGCCCTGGATGCGCTGTCCCCAGAACTCGTGGCGGGTGGCGGCGGCGTGCGGGCCGGCGAAGTCTTCGGAGGTGAGGTGGTACGTGACGTCCGGCCCGGTCTTGTAGCCGAAGTCCGGCGGCGAGTAGTTGTCCCAGACCCTCCTCGGCGCCTCGTCACGGGTGTACTCGCACTCGATGATCGGCTTGCGGTCGCGGGAGTAGTCCGAGTAGTGCCGGTTGAGCATCGTGCCGACGTACTCGGCGGCATCCACGGCGGCTCTCCCTCCGTACGCGGAGTTGTCGGAGATCGCCCGGCAGCCCATCACCCGTCCGCCGTTCGGGTCCCAGGTCTTGCGCAGGTTGGTCATCTGGGACATGTGGGCGGCGGTGATCCAGTTGTTGCCCGCCTCCCAGAACAGGATGCTCGGGTTGTTGCGGAAGTAGATGATCACGTCCCGCATGAGCTCGACCCGCTGGTCCCACTGCCGACCGGTCTTGTCGGACTCCTTGTCTCCGGCGGGCTGCATCGACACGATGCCATACCTGTCGGTCATCCGGATGTTGGCAGGGGTGGCGGCGATGTGCATCCAGCGGATCAGGTTCGCCTTGCTGTCCCGGATCAGCTTCCCGTCGAGGTCGGTCATCCAGTCGGGCACGGCGCCACCGATGACGGCCCACTCATTGGTGGAGCGGATCGCATACCCGGTGAGGAAAACGTACTTGTCGTTGATGTAGACGCCGCCGCTGGTCGCGCCGCCGCGGAACTCCGTCTTGCGGAACCCGGTGGTGACCGGGAACGCGTCCTGCACCGCGCCGCCTTCGGAAAGCACCATCTCCACGGTGTAGAGGTGTGGCCGCCCCGGCTCCCAGAGGACGAGTCCGCTGATCTGCTGCGAGAGCTTGACGACCTGAGTCGAGCCGGCGGCCAGGCTGACCGGCACACCGGTGATGGTGGCGTGCACCGTGCCGTCCGGCTTGATGATGTTCGCGGAGACGGTGATGGTGCGCGCGGTTGACTGTTCGTTGCGGACCTGGGCCTCAACGGTGACGGTCGCGCTCCCCGCCGCGACGTTGATGGCGCTCGCATAGACGTAGGAGCCGGTCGTGCGCAGGTTCGTGTAGAGCGGAAGCGTGAAGTACGTCTTCGGCACCACGTACATCCGTACGTTGCGAGTGAGCCCGCCGTAGGTGGGGTTGAAGTCGCGCGTATCCCACTGGAACGGCGTGCCGGTGGCCTCCTCCGGCCGCCACTTGGTGTTGTCCGCCTTCACCGCGATCAGGTTCTCCGCGCCGAACCGCACCTGACCGGTGATGTCGAAGCCGAACGGCGCCACGCCGTTCTCGTAGAGCCCGACCTTGGTGCCGTTGACGTACACCGTGGCCGCCTGCCGCACACTCTCGAACTCCAGCAGCACCTTCTGCCCGGCGTGCTCGGCCGGAAGCGTGAACCGCTTGCGGTACCACACGGGCTGCATCGCGACAGCCGACTCACCGGACCTGCCGATGTAGTTGTCGAACGAGTCCACGTCGTTGAACGTGTGCGGGGCGCTCACGGTCGCCCACGCCGAGTCGTTGAACGACGGCACGTGCGCGTTTGCGATGTCCTGCTTGATGAACCGCCAGTCCGGGTTCATGTTGTAGACCACCCGCCTGCTGGCAGTCGCCGCCTGAGCCTCCATCAGCCTGGCCGGAGCCGCCACGCCGAGCACGAGCGCGCCCGCTCCGGTGAGAATGGTCCTTCTGGAGAAGCCTGGAGTCTCGGAATCGGTCGCCTGGTTCATCGCGTGCGCCACCTCTCGGTCGGGCGATCAAGGTCAGATGCACGAACCCGGGTCAGATCAGTCTCGGCACACCCGCAAACGCTGTCAAGAAAGCGCTTTCCAGCATCGTCGATCGACCGTCGAAGGACCAGGTGACTGGTCGAACACCCAGGATCTGAACAACTATCGACGTTCCTCGCGCGGCAGCTGTCGTCATCAGTGCGCGAGTTCGGCCCCGTGGCGACGGATCAACGCGGACCCTCGGGTGGTCGTCGATCTTCAGTTGGCTGGGTCAGCAGGTCCATTCCGTCCACATCGGACAAAGGTCGAGACTGATGTGCTCAGCACGCCCCTCACCACGCCCGGAAGGCAACACGGACTCCGCCGCGGGCATGTGGAGGCTGCCGTCTGCGCGTCCCGGAGGACATCGCCGTCGGCGGCTTCGACGACTCACCTGTCGCGACTGCCGCCCATCCGTCGCTGACCACCATCCGGCAGCAGCTGTGGGACCACATCAGCGCGATGATGGTGCGCCAGCTGCTCGCCCAGATCGACGGCGAGGGACCGGTCACCGTGATCCTGCCCACCGAGCTCGTCGTCCGCGAGTCCACCTGATCTGGCCGGCGGTTGCGCACGGCCGCACAGGAGCGGTTTCAGCTCGAGTATCGATGACGGCGTCGAATCCGCAGTCGAATTCGAAATGGAATGTGCACGCTCACAGAATCCAATTGGGTTGCTCTTGAAACGATCACGGGCATGCGGTTCCATCTGTTCGGGTGGCGCGTCTAGGACTCTTGTGCACGTTCACATCTTTACCGTCGTGCGTGCTCTGCTCCGCTCGATCGAAGGAGATCGAATGACCCGCGCACGGCACCTCTCCCCGCTTCGCGGGGAGAGGTACCTCCCTGCTACTGGCACGGCAGAATGTCCACAATGGCCGGTGTCGTGTCGGACATGCGCTCCCGGTACGGAACGCCGGTCATCCTGGCCGGAACTGCGTCCCCGTGCATCACACGGCCAACCACGACCGCACCGCGAACATCATCACGTCGTCGCAACCGTGCTCGGGTTATCCGGTGGACATCGGCAACTCCGGGAACGGCTGAGAGAACCAGGCAGTCTTCGACCGGAACGGGCGCCTGCTGCCCGGCATCCGCCGGAAGCCGTGACGACCTCGTCCAGCTCCCACCAGCTCGCTGTGCCTTCCAGCTGACCTCTCTTTGCCAACGTTGTCTAGGAAGAGGTGGTGCTTCATGTCCCAAATCCAGGCGTCCCATGCGAATGCGCCCGTCCGGCGAGCCACTGGCTCCACTCGCGGAATGGCGCGAAGAGTAGCTGTCGCGTTCATGGCTGCTCTCGGCATCCTCGCGTCCACTGTGGCCCTGGGATCGGCGTCCGCCGCCGACAACCCCTACGAGCGCGGGCCGAATCCCACCCAGTCAAGCGTCGCGGCGAACCGCGGCACCTTCGCCACCGCGGAGACGAGTGTGGGCGGCGGGAACGGCTTCGGTGGCGCGAAGATCTACTACCCGACGGACACCAGCCAGGGCACGTTCGGCGCGATCGCGGTCGTGCCCGGTTACACCGCGACCTGGGCGGCCGAGGGCGCCTGGATGGGGCACTGGCTGGCCTCGTTCGGGTTCGTCGTGATCGGCATCGACACCATCAGCCGCAACGACTTCGACGTCGCGGGCGGCACGCAGTTACTGGCGGCGCTGGACTACCTGACCCAGCGCAGCTCCGTGCGCACCAGGGTCGACCCGAACCGCCTCGCGGTGATGGGCCACTCGATGGGTGGCGGCGGCGCCATCTCGGCGGCCCTGCGCCGACCGACGCTGAAAGCCGCCATCGGAAATGCGCCGTACAGCCCGTCGCAGAACCTGAACAACATGCGGGTCCCCACCGCCCTGCTGGCCGGGCAGCGGGACGGAACGGTCACCCCGTCGTTGGTCATGGGTTACTACAACCAGATCCCGGCCACGACCGAGAAGATGTACCTGGAGCTCACCGGCGCCGGGCACGGCTTCCCGACGTCGAACAACTCGGTGGCGACGCGCAAGTGGATCCCCTGGATGAAGATCTTCATCGACAACGACACGCGCTACCACCAGTTCCTGTGCCCGTTGATGGACAACACCGGCATCTCGGCGTACCGCAGCAGCTGCCCGCTCCTGCCCGGTGACCCGACGCCCGGCACCACCTTCAGCCTGGCGGGCTCCGCCTCCGGCAAGTGCGTCGACGTGCCGGGCGGGACCCAGACCAACGGCACCGGGCTCATCATCTGGCCCTGTCACGGTGCGACCAACCAGCGGTGGACCCAGACGGCCGCAGGTGAGTTGCGGATCTACGACAACGCGAAGTGCATGGACGCCAACGCTTCTGGGCAGGGCACGCGGGTGACGATCAACTCGTGCAACGGCGGCGCGAGTCAGAAGTGGACGGCCAACACCAACGGCACGGTCACGAACTCGGCGTCCGGACGCTGCCTCGAAGCCGGTGGCACCGCTGACAACTCGCCAGTTGTCGTGAACGCCTGCAACGGCGGCTCCGGTCAAACCTGGACCAAGCGATCATGAAGTAGCACAGTCGCGGAAGGGTTGCCATGACCGGCTTTTGTGACGGCGCGCGGGTAAGACCCGCGCCGGGCGCCGGTCTGGCTCCCGCCGCGTCGGCCGCGCAGACGACCCGAGGGAGTGAAGCATGTCAATCCATCTGAACCGCCGACAGTTGCTCAAAGCGGGCGCCGTGGGCGCGGCTGCCGTCGCCCTGCCGCCCGCCTTGCCCGCGACGTCAGCGGCTGCGTACCCCGTCCCGGCAAAGATGGAGTGGTGGTACGCGGCCCGGTTCGGCATGTTCATCCACTTCGGGTCGTACTCGTACCGCGGCCTTGGCGAGTGGGCCTTCTACAACGAGGGGTGGTCGAAGGCCGACTACCAGACCCAGGTCTCGGCCAGGTTCAACCCGGCCGGCTTCAACGCGGCCAGCATCGTCGGTTTGGCGAAGAGAGCCGGAATGAAGTACCTGGTGATCACCGCGAAGCACCACGAGGGGTTCGCGATGTGGGACTCCAAGGTGGCCAGCTTCACCGACACCACGGGCAGGCGGCTGTACACGCTGCCGTCCTACACCGGCTTCCAGCGTGACCTGCTCGCGGAATTGAAGGCCGAATGTGAGCGGCAGGGCATCGTCTTCGCGCTGTACTACTCGATCGTCGACTGGTGCCACCCGTCCCAGACCGTCCGCAGCACTGGCTTGACCACGATGGCGTCGATGACCGCGCGCGCCAACTACATCAGGGACATGAAGGAGCACCTACGGGAGCTGATAACCCGCTACGACCCGGCGCTGCTGTGGTTCGACGGAGACTGGTTCCCCGAGCGGAACCCGCAGACCCTGACCGACTGGTGGAACGCCGACGACGGCCGCGACCTGTACAACTTCTGCATCAGCCTCAAGCCCAACCTTGTCATCAACGAGCGGGTCAAGCGCAACACGGGGCTGGGTGACTACCTCTGCCCGGAGCAGACCGTTCCGGCCAGACCGCTGCCCCGGCCATGGGAGACCTGCCAGACGCTGAACGGCGCGTGGGGCTACGACTCCCGTAAGGAGAACCAGTACAAGTCGGTCCGGACGTTGGTGCGGGAACTGGTGAGGGTGGTCTCCCGGGACGGCAACTACCTGCTCAACATCGGCCCGCGCGGCGACGGTGTGGTGACCACCGGGTCGGTCAACGCGCTGACCGGCATGGGCGCCTGGATGAGCACCTACAGCGACAGCATCTACGGCACCACCGGCAGCCCGTTCACGTCCGAGCCGTCCTGGGGTTACTACACCAAGAAGCCCGGCAAGCTGTTCGCCCACGTCTCCACCTGGCCCACCAGCCGTCAGCTGGTGATCGGCTCGCTGACCAACACCATCAACCGGGTCTACCTGCTCAACAACCCCGGAACCTCACTCCCCTACACCAGAAGCAGCAGTGGCATCACCGTCACCCTGCCCGCGTCGGCGCCCAACGCGGACGTGTCCGTGGTCGTGGTCGAGGTCGCCGGCGACCCCACGGCCGGCCCCCCGTCAGGCGGGGGCGGCACCACGTACCAGGCCGAGAACGCCGTGTTGGGTGATGGCGCGAGCGTCTACTCCAACCACGCAGGGTTCACCGGGACAGGGTTCGTGAACTTCCCGGCCAGTGGTGGGTCGTTGCAGTTCAACAACGTCGACGGTGGCGCCGGGGGCAGCAGGATGTTGACGGTCCGGTTCGCCAACGGCAGCGGGAACAGCCGCACCGGCCGGCTGGTGGTCAACGGTGCCGGTCAGAACATCACGACTCCGGCAACCGCTTCGTGGTCCACCTGGCAGACGATGACGGTGACGGTGCCGTTGAACGCTGGTACCGGTAACACGATCCGGTTCGAGTCCACCGGTCAGGATCTGGCCAACATCGACCACATCGTCGTCGCCGCATAGTCCCAGTGCTTGCGACGGAGTTGCCGGGCAGTCTCGCGCGCTGACATCTCCCGGAAGCGGCGCGGCGGCCATCCTCCCCAGGTCGGATGCACTCGCACAACCAGTGATCTCTACTCGGAGGCATTGAAACGATTTAACGATTGGAGTGGGGCCAGTGAGATCTCCACGTCGCACGAGCACGTCCGCAGCAACTGCACTACTCGTCGCCCTGGTCACCATGACGGCGATGCTGTCGGGGGCGGCTCCCCCTCCCGACCCCAGATCGTCGCTCGTGTCGCCGCTCGTGGCCGTCCGGGGCACCACCCAGGGTCTGAACGCCCCGCTCGCGGTCGACAACCCCAGGCCTGAGTTCGCGTGGAGTGTGACGTCCAGCCGACCCGGCGCTGCCGTCACGGCGGCCGAGGTCGAGGTGCGTGATGCGGAACGGACCGCCGAGCCGATCTGGACCCACCGTGCCGAGGCCAGTGGTGTCGCCGCCATGACCTACGGCGGGCCGTCGTTGGCGACGAAGCACCGCTACACATGGCGCGTGCGGGTGAGGGACGCCACCGGTGATTGGAGCAGCTGGAGTCCGGACTTCCGATTCGGTACCGGGATGCTGCGCGACCAGGACTGGAACGGGGCGGCTTGGATCTCCCAAAGAGACTGGGTGGCGGGTCGAGGAGAACCCGCACCCGGCGGCGCGTTGCTCGGCCTTCCCCTTCTGCGCACGAACTTCTCCGTCACCAAGCCGATCGCCAACGCAAGCCTCTACATCTCGGGTCTCGGCGCGTACGCGGCGTCCATCAATGGCAAACCGGCCGGCACCATCGTGCTCGGCTCCGGATGGACCAAGTACGACAAGGTCACCTACTACGACGGCATCGACGTCACATCCGCGGTCCAGGGGGGCCAGAACACCGTCGGCATCGCGCTCGGCCAGGGAACACTCAACGGCCTGCACAACTGGGCCAGGCCCGAGAACCGCGGCGCTTGGGACGGCATCCTTCGGACAAAGGCACTACTCCAGGTGACCTACGCGGACGGCACAACGCAGCCCGTGCCCACCAGCACCAGTTGGACCGCCGCACAGGGACCGTCCCTGCCCTTTGCCAACAACGCCGTATTCCCGGAAAAGGAGGGCTACGACGCCCGGAAGGAGCAACCCGGCTGGAACACTCCTTCATTCGACGACAGCCGATGGGCGCCGGCCGTGACCGTCAGCAACGGCACGGCACGCCTGCAGGCCAGCCCGATCGAGCCCTCACGCATCGTCAGCGAAATCAGCCTCGGGAACCCTGCCACGCCGGCCCCAGGGGTGTTCGTCTACAACGTCCGCCAGAACATCTCCGGCAACGCACGCATCACGCTCGACGTGGCAGCCGGCACCGCGGTCAGAATTCGGTACGCAGAGTCGCTCGGGAGCAACGGACGAGCTGTGGTCGTGGCCAACCGCCCGCAAGACGACACCTTCATCAGCAAGGGCTCGGGATCAGCAACCTGGGCGCCGTCGTTCACCCACAAGGGTTTCCAGTACATCGAAGTCAGCGGCTTGCCAAGCGGCGCCCCAGCACCCCGGGTCACAGCCTTGCGCATCCACAACGACATCCAGAGCGTGGGGACCTTCGAGTCGTCCAATGATGTGCTGAACTTCGTCCACAAAGCTGGCCGGGAAACAATCCTGAACAACTTCGTGCTCGCAGCACCCACCGACGGGTCCTACGTCGAGAAGTTGCCCTGGCTTGGAGACGGCGCACTCATGGCCGACGCGACGATGCGCAACTTCGACGCCAAGACCCTCTACATCAAATGGTACAACGACATCGCCGACAGCCTACGCAGCAACGGCGACCTGCCCGCCTGGGCCCCAGTCCCGACCAAGGCAGCCGATCTGTCCAGCGCCGCATGGGGTAACGCCTTCACCGAAGTGGCGACACTGCTCCTGCGCGACCACGACGCCAAGCAGGCCGTCACCGCCCGTTACGGGCAACTCAAGGCATACGCCGAGTTCGTGTCGTCCCAAGCCACCAACCCCGTCGAACTCTGGGGCGACTGGGTATGCCCCGGCGGAGACAGCGTGTGCAATACCGCAGCCGACAAGAAGCTGGTGGCGCGCGCCTACGTATACCGAACACTCGACCAATTCGCCGGCGTTGCCCAGCAGCTCGGCCATACCGACGACGCCGCGACGTTCGCACGCCGCGCCGCCGCCGCACGGACAGCGTTCAACACCGACTACTTCAGGTCAGGCACCTACCGGACAGCGAGCGGGGCCAGGTTCCTGCAGACCAACAACGTGCTCCCGGTTGCGTTCGGGATCACGCCCGAGGCGAACCGCCAAGCCGTGGTCAACGCCGTGGCCGCCGACGTCGCGGCCCGCGGCGACCACCTCGGTACTGGCGTGTTGGGCACCAAGTGGCTGTTCCGCGTGCTCACCCAGTACGGACACCTCGAGACCGCCTACAAAGCCGCAACGCAACGCACCGCTCCCGGCTACGGCGCATGGATGGCCAACGGTGCTACCACCCTGTGGGAGCAGTGGACAAGCCCACGATCGAAGGGACATCCCTTCCTCGGCACAGCCGAAGACTGGATGCTCGCCGACATCGCCGGACTCGCTCAAACCGGGAGGGCTTCAACCAGGGTTGTTGTCAAGCCGCACATACCAGCGAGTCTGCAACGAGCCTCCACCTCGTTGCAGACCAACGGCGGCACAGCCTCATCCAGTTGGAGGCTTGAGAACGGCCAGCTCACGCTCACCGTCGAGGTGCCGGTCAACCGGACAGGCACAATCTACGTGCCCGTCACGGGTGGCCAGAGGGTGATCGCGCCGCCTGGAGCCGTCCCAGCAGGGTCGGAAGGCAACTACCGGCTCTACACAGTGCCAAGCGGACGCTACGTCTTCACGACGGCAAACGCCTGACCGGAAATGTAGCCAGGCACCACACCGACACCCCGGCGCCGCTCGCCGGAGTGTCGGTGTGGTGCGCATCGTGATCTGAGGGTGAAGGGCTGAGGACCCTGCGGCCAGCGACCACATCGTGGTGGCCGCATAGCCTGTCGTCGCTCCCGCAACGGGACTTTTCCCGTGCGGGAGCGACGATCCGCGGCCGAGGAGTGGGGCACCGGTCCCTCGGACACCGCGGTTGCACCCGGCGACCGACACCGCAGACGGCACCCACCCCAACGACGGCGGTCATCAGAAGATCGCCACCCGGCTCGCCGCGATCCTCGGGTGAGCCTCGGCTTCGCGAGGTCGAAACCGTGAACTGACAGTCAAGTTCCCCAGCGATCCAAGGACCAGAAACATGCGACGTTTCCTCGTCATAAGACTGGCCGCTGCCGTAGTGGCCGCCACAAGTGTCATCAGCGCGAGTCCTTCGCACGCCGCCGCCTGCAGCAAGGGGTACGTCGGGCTCACCTTCGACGACGGCCCGACCAGCAACACCCCGGCCCTGCTCGACGCCCTCAAGCAGAACGGGCTGCGGGCCACGATGTTCAACGAAGGCCGATTCGCCGCCGCCTACCCCGCCCTGGTCAAGGCCGAGGTCAGCGCCGGAATGTGGATCGGCAACCACAGCTACACCCACCCGCACCTGAACCAGATCAGCAAAGCGCAGATCGACTCGGAGATCTCCCGCACCCAGCAGGCCATCGCCGCCGCCGGTGGCGGCACGCCGAAGCTGTTCCGCCCGCCGTTCGGCACCACCAACTCGACGATCAAGTCCATCGCAGCCAAGCACGGTCTGCGGGAGATCATCTGGGACGTCACCACAGCAGACTGGAGCGGCGTCAGCGTCGACAGGATCGTGCAGGCGCACAGCAAACTCACCAACGGCCAGACCATCCTGATGCACGATGGGCCACCCAACACGGTCGCCGCAATCCCCCGCATCGCGCAGCTGCTGGCCAGCCGCGGCCTGTGCGCGGGCATGATCTCTCCGCAGACCGGCCGCGCTGTCGCACCGAGCTGACCGCGAAAGCTCGGGCGGCCGGCGGAGGCCGGCCGCCCGAGGTCGCTACTGCTGCGCAGCACGATCTGTACCCGCTGCGCCTGCTGATCGCCGGTGGAGTGGGGTAGCACACCGCCCTCGTCGAGTTGCGTGGCTTGTGCGGTCGGCAGGCATTCTTGCCGACCGCACATCGGGGATCACGCCACCGTCACGCCGGGATCAGCTGCCACTGCTGGTTGGCGCCGCCGGTAGCGGTCCACTGCTGCAACTGCACCCCGGTTGTCGTGGAGTGTCCGTCGACGTCGAGCATCTTGCCGGTCGCGATGTAGCGCAGGGTGTAGGCCCCGTCCTGGACGGTGCTGAGGGTCCAGGTCGCGGTTCCGGACTGCTGGACGGCCTTGGCGCCGTCGGCGGTGGAGTTGGCGACGATGGCCAGCGGCTTACCGCTGTGGCGGGCGACGATGCGATAGTTGCCCGGTGCCGGGCCGGCACTGCCGAGGGTGAAGTACTCCACCGAGTCGCGGAACGTGGTGATCCCGGACTTGGTGGTCGACAGGACGAGGTACACCCGTGAGCCGCTGGCCGGGGCCCTGAACGACACGTTGTGAGTCGTCCGGGAGCCCAGTGGGATGGTGAGGGTGGTGCTGCCTGACGCGACCTCCGTCCCAGTAGGACTGTCGAGCCGGGCGCTCCAGTTGAGCCCCACAGCGGTGCCGGTGAAATCGTCGTTGAACACTGTGATGTTGCGGCTGATCGTGCTGCCGGGGGAGTACCTGCCCACCGCTTGCGGGAGCGGGAAGGTGGCGTTCGAGTCCGATGCGCCGGAGGCCGACCAGTAGGGCAGGTCGATCGCGGCGACCGGGTTGAACGCGGCCTGCACTCGCTGGACTACCGAGTTGCTCCACGGGTCAGGCAGGTTGTCCGCCCCGTAGACGGGCTTGCGGTTCTCCTCGGTGAGGAAGTCGGTGGTCCGCACCCCCGGAACCAAGCTGGCCCAAGCGGACAACAGGGTGTACGGGCGCAGGTCGTCGGCGCCCTTGCCGCGCTTGGCGATGGTTGTCGTGGCGAACCACAGGAAGCCCTGTTTGGTGCTGCATGCCGGCCAGAGGTACTCGCCCTCGCCGTCGGGCCTGCCGGCCACCGGGCGCACGGCCTCTCCGTACTTGCTGTTGCCGTCGAGGTAGTGCGGGAAAATGGCGAAGTTCGGGTAGTTCATGTTCGGGTACCGGCTGGGCGAGTCGCCGCCGGGCGAGGCGTCGATGCTGATCGGCCGGGTGCCGTCGTTGCCGTTCATCGCCGCATAGAGGGCCTGCTCGAAACTCTCGGAGTCATCGGTGAAGTTCGGTTCGTTGATCTGGCTCCACCGGACGACCGCCGGGTGGTTGCGGTCGCGCAGGACGAGGTCGCGGGCGTGGTTCACGTTGTACTGGCGGCCGGCGGCCAAGTCCTGTGCCCAGCCCCGGATGGCGGTCTCGTCGATGATCATCAGGCCACGCTCGTCGGCGACGTCCAGCATGTACGGGCTGGCCGGCTCCTGGTGGATCCGCACCACGTTGAAGTTGAGCCGCTGGTAGTTGTCGACCGCCTGCGGCCATCCGCCGTTGGTGCCGGACGGTGGGAGGAAGCCGGGCAGCGTGTCGTACGCGTCGCCCTTGCCGCCGTTGTTGATCCGGTCGTAGTTGGCGCCCTGCAGGCTGTCGCCGCGATAGTTCACCCGCACGCCGTTGAGGTAGTAGTGCTCGCCGTTCTGGGTGCTCTCCCGGAATCCGAACCGGTAGCGGGCGTCGCTGGTGCGGCCGTCGTCCGTCGCGGCGTGCACCGACAGGGTGTGCAGCTGGGCGCGGTACCCCGGCCGGTAGGGCACGTTGGGCCACCAGTACGAGGCGGAGCCGAGGTTCCACGCCACCGGCCCGACCGTCACCTTGGCGGTCGAGCGGGCGGCCACGGTGACCGTGCGGCTCGGCAGCGCCGGGTAGCTGAACGACGCGCCGGTGTCCGAGGCGAGCGATCCGGTCAGGGTCACGGTCCGGCTGCTGGCCGAGGTGTTCGTGACGGACACGTCGTAGGTGAGCGTCTGGTTCGCGACGGAGGTGCGGACGAACGCGTCACTGACGTACACGGCTGGATACACCCGCAGGAACGCCGAGCGAAAAATGCCCTGCGGAATCGCCTCCGACCACTCGGCGGCCTGGGGGACGAGGTATTTGCCCGCCGACGTCTTCAACGCGCCCCGGCCCTTGACGGCCACGCTGATCGTATGGGTCGTGCCGGGGGCGGCATAGGCACTGATGTCGAAGTTGGACGGCGTGAACGAGGTGGTCTGAGTGGCGACCACCCGTCCGTCCACCGACAGGGTCGCCTGGTGATTGACGGCGCCGAACTCGATCCAGGCGGACTGCGGTTGCCCCGAGTCCGGCACGGTGATGGTGCGGGAGTACACCGCCTCGTTCACGTCGGTGAAGCCCTGCTTGTACCAACCACCGCCGGGCACCGCGATCGAGGTCGGCGCCCGGCCCGCTGGCGTGAAGCTCCACCTCCCGGCCAGGTTGACCGATGTGATCGCCGCATTGCCCGCGGTGACCCCGTTGACGTCGGCTGTCGCGGCGGGGGCCACCAGGTCGGCGCTCGCCGGTACCGCCGAAGCCTGCGGGGTCCCACCCGCCGCGCCGAGCACGACCGCGAGCAGTGACACGAGTGCGAAACGCGGCAACCGGGCCGGCGCGCCGTTCTCCTTCATCAAGAACGATCTCATCTTTCCTCCATGGCAGGGTGGAGTCCCGCTCGGGTCGCGTGAGCGGTGGCGATGCGGCGGCGGTGGTTCGTGGAGTTACCTGAGGTTGGGTACCTCGTCGCGGGTGACGACATAGGGGCTGTTGAAGGTGGTCCTGAGGTAACCGGGGTCCTGGCCGGTGATCCAGTTGCCGTTCCAGGTGCAGAACGTGACCCAGCGGGTGCCGGTGGCCTGGAGCCGGGCCGGGTCGGGGATGGCGCCGTTCTCGTGCAGCGCGATCGGGATCGTGGAACCGACGATGTTGCGGGTGGAGTTGAACAGCGACGTCAGCGGACCGCGGTCGTTGACGTAGGTGTCGGCGCCGCCGATGTCCACATAGGACTTACCTGGGTAGAACGAGGAGTTCGGGGAGCCGTTGGCCGGCCACAGCCACACCAGGTTGTGAAGGCCCTTGACGTTGACGAAGTAGTTGAACTGGAACTTCCACAGCCGCTGGTACTGCGCGCCGCCCTCCTTGCTCCACCAGAACCAGGTGCCGCCGGCCTCGTGGTACGGCCGCCACAGGACGGCGACGTTCTGGGACTGCAGGCGCAGCAGCTGGCTCGCCGCAGCGTCCAGTTCGGCGGTGTAGGAGGCGTACTCGCGGGTGCCAGGGGTGAGGGTGTTGTTGATCGACGCGGTGCCGCCGTAGTTGCAGTAGCTGGTGCCCGGTGCACCGACGTGCCACCCGATCATCGGGATGCCTCCGGCGTTCCACCAGGAGGCGGCGCGATCGACGGCGCCGGGGCGGTCACACATGTCCAACCCGCGGATCGCCGGTCTCTGGCCAGTGTTGTTGTAGATGAAGTTGAACTCGTTCTCGCTGCCGTTGGTCTCCTGCTGGCCCGAGACGATGTGGTTGCCGTACTGGCTGTAGACGTAGCACAGCAGGCGGCGGGCCTGCGCCGTTGCGTTCGGATCCACCGGTGCGACGTTGCAATCGCCGCCGCCTTCGCCGTTGAACGCCCACTTCTGGTTGTCGCCGCCGTGGCAGTCCCAGATCTCCAGCGCGGTTCCGGCGGTCTGGATCGCTCCGGTCACGTCCAGGCACCGGCCGGAACCGGCGCCGACGAGCGCGCCGCTGGTCGCTGCCGACGCTGCCGACGCTGCCGGGGCACTGAGCAGGGTCGCGCCCACCAGGGCGGTGGCCGACAGTGCGCCGAGCCACCGGCTTCGACGTCTTAATTGGACGGTGGGAAAAGGATTCATCCGCTCCTCCAAGCACGGCGTTGTGCGGAGTACTGCCTCGTCGGCCTCCGTTGGCCGCGTGGTCAGCAGGTGATGGTGGCCGAGGCCCAGTCCGCGTGG
Source organism: Streptomyces sp. KR80 (assembly GCF_052245555.1). Taxonomy (NCBI): domain Bacteria; kingdom Bacillati; phylum Actinomycetota; class Actinomycetes; order Kitasatosporales; family Streptomycetaceae; genus Streptomyces; species Streptomyces sp. KR80. Next base: position 220,829 of record NZ_JBQQCD010000009.1, on the reverse strand, counting down.
TCGGAGTTGTTGCCGTCACCGCCGTCGGTGACCTGGAGGTCGAGCATCCGCACACCGGTCACGTCGGCTCGGACCGGCACGGCCACCGCACCGCCCCGCAGTACCGGGGTGACGGCGAGTTCACGGCCGTCTCCCAGTACTCGGAACATCACGCTGCCGCGGCCGTCCGTCTCGTCGTCCACGCCGACCTGCGCGGAGAACGCGGAGCAGGCGGTGCCGAGGTAGATCCGCACGGACGACGAGGCGTGCACGCCCAGGCCGGTCTGGTACCGGACACCGCCGATGGTGATCGGCCCGCCGTCGGCGGCGGACTGCTCGCCGTTGCTGCGGTCGCGTTCCACCGGGCCCCAGCTGTTGACCGCCGAGACGAACGGCAGACCCGAAACGCTGTGGGCGCCCTTGGGCGGTGCGGTCACCAGAGGCGGCGCGATCTCGCTCCATCGCGACTGCGCACCCGCCGTCGTGTGATAGCCCGCCGCCGCGGTCAGCTTCACGGTCGCGGCCGACGTGATGGGTCTGGCGGTCACCGTCCAGGTGGCGGTGAAGCTGCCGCCGGGACGCACGAACGGCGTCTCGCGCACCGACGGGCCGTTGAGCACCCAGCCGTCCGGCACCTGGAGCTGTACCCTGGCGGCGATCAGCGGGGACGTGCCGTCGTTGACCAGGCCGGCGGTCACCGCGAACGGCCGGGCGCCCTCGACCAGCTCCGGTCCGGCCAGGGTGAACGACGTCAGCGGAGCGAGCTTCGCCGTGCCTCCCGGCCACACCCGGTACGTCACCGCGCCGTGTGACGGGACGCCACCGCGGATCATGCCGGAACTCGCGTGCTGTTCCTTGCTCCACAGGTCCTTGACGCGGTACGACCTTCCCGCCGGCAGCCCGAGTTCGGCGGCGGTCGCGCCGATGGCGGCGTTGCCCGCGCCGCGGTTGAGCAGGACGACCGCGACCGAGCCGTCCGACATGGGCTTGGCCCACACCTCCTGGTCGCCGTCGTCACGCACCTTGCGACCCTGGGTGCCCGACCAGTCCTGGTTTACCGCCAACAGATCACGGTTGAGCAGGATGCGCCTGGTCGCGTCGTCCATCGAGCGGACGTCGTTGCCCGCGATGAGCGGCGCGTTGAGCACGGACCACAGTGCGAAGTGCGCGCGGTACTCGGCGTCGGTCATGCCGCCGTTGCCGACCTCCAGCATGTCCGGGTCGTTCCACCCGCCTGGGCCCGCGTACCGCTCCAGACCGACCTGCTGGTCGAGGATGCCCATCACCGACGTCCAGTTGTCGGAGATGTCGCCGGTGGTCCGCCACAGGTGTCCGCCGACCTCCCGGCCGAGCCCTTCCCACGGCCGGTTCTGACCCCACTCGCACAGGCTGTAGACGATGTTCCGGCCGGTCTTGCGCAACGCCTCACCCATCGCGCGGTACCGGTCCAGCGCCGGGCGGTTCTCGTTGGAGCAGTTGTCGTACTTGAGGTAGTCGACGCCCCAGTCCGCCCACGTCCGCGCGTCGATCTCCTCGTGGTCGAGGCTGGCGGGGAAGCCCGCGCACGTGTGCGTTCCCGCCGAGGAGTAGATGCCCAGCTTCAGAGCCTTGCCGTGGACGTAGTCCGCCAACGCCTTGATACCGCTCGGAAAGCGTGTCGGGTCCGCTTGCAGCCTGCCCGCGGCGTCACGTTCGCGTGCCATCCAGCAGTCGTCGATGTTGACATAGGTGTACCCGGCGTCACGCATCCCCGACGACACGATGGCGTCCGCGGTCTGCCGGATGAGGTTCTCGTCGATGTTGCACCCGAACTCGTTCCACGAGTTCCACCCCAACGGCGGAGTGGACAACACAGCGGCCGTTGCTCCGGAAGGCTCGCCGCCGGCCGCAGTCGACGTGGTGAAGGGGACGGAAAGGGGAAGCAGTGCCGAGACGATCAGGGCAATCTTGCGACGCATGAACGCCCTCCTTGGTGCTCGGGAGTACCAGCGGACACCGATATCTGCAACGTGCGACGGGGCCCGCCGCCTTGCGGCAGCGGGCAACCGACCGGTGTTCGGCTACGGGGTGTCGTAGGGGTCTTGGCGGAGCAGGTGGGCCTTGAAGCCCTCGCCGACGCCGGGCTCAGGTGTGCCGTTCCAGTCCTTGATGAGCACCGCACCTGTGCTGCACCCCCACGGGTTCCAGGTCCACGCGAGGTAACCCATGTCGTGCGCGTCGGCCCAGTTCACCAACCGCTGCATGTAGTCGAAGCCGCAGTTGTCCTGGCCGAACTCACCGACCACGACCGGGACCTGCCGTGCCAGCGGGGCGATCTGGCTGTCCCAGCAGGATTCGTTGGCGCAGGCGTTGAAGCTGTAGGCGTGCCAGGACGCCGCGATGTTGTTCAACGGGTCGGTCGGCTTGTGGGTCAGCCACTCCCGCATGTCGTTGGCCCACTCCAGGCCGCCCAGCATGAGGACGTTGGTCGCGCCGGTGGCCCGCACCGCGTCGACCAGGTCCTGCATGCCGGCGGTTTCATAGGGGAGGCCGGTGCAGGTGCCCCCATCCCGCCAGCACTGCCAGCCCAAGGTCTTGTTCCAGTCGCTGCCGATCTCCGGGTAGGGCTCGTTGAACAGGTCGAAGACGACGGCGTTGTTGCCCTTGAACGCAGTGGCGACGCCGGTCCAGAACTGTGGGGCGTACCGCGCGTCCGGCATCGGTTTCTGGCACATCGCGTGCTCGTCCTTGCAGTGCCAGTCCGGCCCGTTCGCGTAGGCGCCCCAGGTCCAGTGCAGGTCGAGGATCACGTTGATGCCGTTCGCCACCAGCAGGTCCACGTAGTCCTTGACACCCTGCTGGTAGGCGGCACCGCCGGGCGAGCCGTTGACACCCAGCCAGCACTCCTCGTTCAACGGGATGCGCACCGCGTGGATGTTCCAGGTCTTCATCGCGTTCACCGACGCCTGGTCCACCGGACCGCCGTCCCACAGGCCCTTGCCCTGCACGCAGGCGAACTCGCCGCTGGAGCGGCTCACGCCCAGGAGCCGGTACGGCTTGTCCTTCTCGGTGACGATCTTGTTGCCGGAGACGCGCAGCGCCGGTGCGGGACCGTCGACCGGGGGAGTGGTCGGGTCGGTGCCGGTGCACGCGGCACCGTTGACGGCGAAGTCCGTTGGCTTGGCATTGCTGCCGCTGTAGGAGAAGTTCGCCCCTGCGCTGACGCTGCCGCCGGCCGGGATGGTGCCGTTCCAGCTCATGCTGGTGACGGTGACCTTCTTGCCCGACTGGGACCAGTTGCCGCTCCAGCCGTGTTGAAGGGTCTGGTTGCCGGCGTAGGTGTAGGTCAGCGCCCAGCCGTTGACCGCCGATGAACCGACGTTGGAGACGGTCACATTGGCGCCGAACCCGCTGCCCCAGTCGTTGGTCGTGTAGTCGACCCGGCACGCGAACGCGGCCGCCGCGCTCGCGTCACTCGCCCACGACCCGCCCGCCGCTGCCATCAGGGCCGTGCACGCGATGGACGCCGCGGCAGCTAACGCGGCGAGCGCGGTGCGGCGTTTTCTGACTGTTCCCGACATCAGCACTCCTTTGTGCAGGTGACGTTCAGCTCCCGGAGTCGTGGCCGAGTGAATCAACAGCGTTTATCGGCTCCGAACTCCGGGCGCACGGCTATTGACTTTTATGCTCACCTCGGTCGCACACCCGGCTTGACGAGTGGTTCACGAGGCGCCCGACGCCGACGTGTTGGCGCAGCGAAGCACGCGCGGGTGCAGCAAAGCGGCCGGTTCGTGCAACTTCTCCGACGTGCGCACGATGAAGTGGTGTGCTTCGCCGGCGGTCAGCGAGATGAGCATGTCGTCGACGACCGCGTCGGCGGCCACCTTGTCGGCCAGCAGGCTGAGGTCCCGGACGTACGAGGTGGCCCGCACGTCGACGCGGTACCCACCGGCCACGGGTGTGACGCCGGCGGTGAACGGTGCCGGGTGGTAGCGGAGGTCGAGGTCTTCGCCGAACAGGTGGTGGGTGCGGACGTCGCCGGCGGTCGCGACCAGCACTTCGCTCGCCGGGTCGGTGGGTTCGAGGAGGTCATCGGTCAGGGCCAGCAGCGCGGTGGATCGAGGGGGCACGTTGAGCCGCAGTTCGGCGGTGGCCAGCAGTTCGCCGGCGAAGTCCTGCCGGGTCACGTGCACCGCACCCGCCCAGGGCTCGTCGTGGTCGTTGATCGCGACCAAGGTGGGCCTTTCCCTGCGGAGCTGGACGGTCAGCAGCCGTGGCGCGAACGCGTGCTTGAGGGCGTAGTAGAGGGGCTTGGGGCGTTCGTCGCTGTCGATGGCGGACCACGAGGTGACCGGCCAGCAGTCGTTGAGCTGCCAGACCAGGGCTCCCGCCGTCCGCGGCCACCAGGAGCGGTAGTGCTCGATGCCGAAGGCCACCGCGCGGGCCTGGTTGAGCTGGGTCGCCCAGTGCCACTGCTCGAAGTCGGCCGGGGGCGGCAGGTGGGGTGCGAGGCCGCGGTCCAGTTTGCCGTTGCCGTCGTCTGCTTTCTGGTGGAGCAGGAATGCGGGCGAGGTGGGCGTCAACGGCTCGTCGTGGACCCATCGGGTGAGGGTGGCCCAGGTGGGTGGCCCCTGGAAGCCGAACTCGGCGCAGAACCGCGGGACGTGGTCGCGGTAGTGCGTGTAGTCCAGGAAGTTCCAGACGTCCCAGTCGTGGCGGGTGCCGTGGTCGGCGTCGTTGGGTGGCAGGTCGCCCAGGCTGTGCGGGCTGCCCGGTGCGTACGGGCGGGTGGGGTCGAGTTCTTCGACGATCTTGGGTAACAGCTCGTGGTAGTAGCCGCCGCCCCAGCTTCGCCCCTCCAGGCCGTCCTCCCAGCCCCAGTCCGTGTAGGCGGGGAGGTTCTCGTTGTTGCCGTTCCACAGCACGAGGGACGGGTGGGCGACGAGGCGGGTGAGGTTCTCCTGGGCCTCGGCCTCGACCTCCCCGCGCAGTGGTTCCTCTTCGGCGTAGTAGGCGCACGCGAAGGGGAAGTCCTGCCACACCATCACGCCGCGTTCGTCGCAGGCGTCGTAGAAGTCGTCGGTTTCGTAGATGCCGCCGCCCCAGACCCGCAACATGTTCATGTTCGCGTCGACGGCCTGGTCGATCCGGCGGGCGAGCCGCTCGCGGGTGATCCGGGTGAGGAAGTGGTCGTCCGGGATCCAGTTGGCACCCTTGGCGAAGACGCGCTTGCCGTTGACGACGAAGACGAACGGGGTGCCGAACTCGTCCGGTTCGGTATCCACGGTGACGGTGCGGAACCCGATCCGGCGCCGGATGGAGTCCACCTGCCGGCCATCGGCCAGCAGCGCGACGGTCAGGTCGTAGAGCGGCTGGTCGCCGTAGCCCACCGGCCACCACAACCGGGCGTCCGGCACGAGCACGGTGACGTGCGCGATGTCGCCGGTGATCGCCATTTGTTCCGCGCGGTCGCCGACCGTGACCAGCGCGGTGTAGTCGCGATCCGCGGCGCGGTCGAGTTCGAGGTGCACGTCGACGCGGCCGGTGCCGTCGGCGTCGACGGTGACGAGCGGGCGCACCTGGGCTATACGGGCGGTGTCCCAGCGTTCCAGCTGTACGGGTTTCCACAGACCGGCGGTCTGCAGGTCGGGCCCCCAGTCCCAGCCGAAGGAGCAGGCCATCTTGCGGATCGCGTTGTACGGGTGCGGGTACGCCCGCTGGCGCCAACCGAGTTCGGCCTCCGCCTGCTCGGCGTGGGTGAGGGCGGACCGCAGCGTCACGGTCAGGTCGTTGCCGCCGTCGCGCAGCGATCGCCCGACGTCGAAGCGGTAGCCGCGGTGCATGTTGACGGTGCGGCCGAGCACATCTCCGTTCAACTCGATGGTGGCGACGGTGTCGATGCCATCGAAGACCAGTTCCACTCGCTCACCGACCTGCGGCGCCTCCGCCTGGAACGTCGTCGAGTACTGCCAGTCGACGCGGTGCAACCAGGTCAGCGCCGCCTCGTTGCGGTCCAGGTAAGGGTCCGGGATGAAGTCCGCGGCCATCAGGTCGAGGTGGGTGCTGCCGGGTACCTGGGCGGGCACGTCCCGATCGACGAGGACCTCCGGCACCGGGCCTCCCACGGCGCGCAGACGCCAGCCGTCGTGCAAGTTCGAGCGCGCCATGGCAGCCCTCTTCCTTGTTGGTCGACGCAGGGTCGAAGACCAGGAAGATAGTTACTCAGGCAGCCGAAGTAAGTCAACACCCTGGTACGACGAGTGCTGAGGCCTGCTGTGCTGTCGCTGGCTGATCGGCAGCCGTCCCGCATTGACGGCGTATTAGGAAACTGAATAATCACGCGGTGCAGACGGCTGTCGTGACACGCCCGCGCGCAACCCATCGAGGAGGACGTCGTGATGGTGTCGAGGCTTCCCGGCGCGAGGTGTGCGCGCCGCACCCGTCCTGCTCGCTGCGGCGGTCGTGGCCGCGGGCTGCGGACCGTCGGACACATCTGCCGGGGCCCGAGAGTTCCACTCTGGTGGCACACACCGGCCAGTCCGGCGACTACCCGATCAACTTCAACCCGTACGCACAGACCAACATCGGCGGGACGGGGACTGCTCGCCGCGCCGCACTAGCCCTGATCGCAAATGATCAGGGTGTCCCGCCCGCACCGGCGGGCACCGGCCGCGCCCCGTTCTCGGAGCGGCCGTGGCCGAGTGTCAGCTCGCTCTGCAGGACGAGAACCGCCCCGCCGATCGCCGCCGCGTCCGACCCGTTGACCGACGGCACCACCCGCACCGGGTGCGCCCGCCGAGCGAACAACCGGCGGTCCACCTCCTGCTGGATCACCGCCTGGTAGATCGAACCCGCCACAGCGAAGCTCGGCCCGGCCAGGACGATCGCATCCAGGTCGAATAGGCCCGCCAGGGTGACCGCGGCATGACCGAGGTAACGCGCCGACCGCTCGACGAGTTCACGGGCCTCGGGATCGCCGGCGTTCGCGGCTGCCGCGATCCGCGCGAACTCGGTGAGGAAGTCATCGCCGGCCGGATCGAGCGCCAGCCGTCGGGCGAGTCCCGGTGTCGCCAACGCCTGCCGGACCAGAGCCGACGGGCCGGCGTAGTTCTCCAGGCACCCGACGTTGCCACACGTGCATTCGTCGCCGTGGACGTCGATCGAGATGTGGCCGATCTCCGCAGTGTTCGACGAGCTGCCCCGATACACCTCACCGGCGACCACCACCCCGCCGCCGATTCCGGTGGCCATGTAGATGCAGCCATAGGTGCTGTGCGGGTCCACCGCACCCATCCAGTACTCGCCGATGGCGGCCGCCGAGGCGTCGTTGTCGAGTAGCACGGGCAGGCCGAGACTCTCCGCGAGGCGCTGCGCGACGGGGTAGTCGCACCACTCCTCGGTGGGCTGCGGCGTCAACAGCACACCCGCACGCCGGTCCTGCGGACCGTAACTGACCAGGCCGACCCCGAGCACCTTCTCGCGGTCGACAGCCGCCGTCGTCAGCAGGGCATCCACCTGTGACGCCACCAGCGGCAGCGCCCGCTCCGGCGGCATCGACGCCACGCCTTGGAACGAAGTCCGGGCCACCGGTCGTCCAGCCAGGTCGACGACCACCATGACGCACGTGTTGCGCTCCAGCAGGACGCCCACGCCGTAGCGGGCCGGCGGGTTGAGCTGGACCAGCGTGCGCGGCTTGCCACCCGTCGGCGCACCACGACCGACCTCGACGACCAGGCCGTCGCCCAGAAGCTCTCTCACGACCTCGGAAATCGTCGCCCCGGTCAGACCGGTCGCCGCCGCGATCTCCACCCGGCTGATCGTGCGCGCAGCCCTGATCACATCCAGGACCACGCCGCGCGTCTTCGGCCGGCTTGCCCAGATCGGGCTCCTCGCCACGGTTCCACCCTCCACCCGGCTGCTTTGCCAGGCTACTTTATTTACTGGCTCGCCAGGCTACGAGGTCGGCAGCCAGCTCATTCCCTCACTGTGGTCGGTGGCTGCACATGGTTGCTCGACCGGATCACGTGCAGAGCCGGTCGCCATAGGGGGTGCCGCAGCTCGAGCGGGTGAGGTATACGGGGCCGTAGATCTCCGGGGTCACCGGCCATCGCCGCTCTGGGGGTTGCCCCACTGGTGGGAGCCGGTTCCGACGGGCTTCTACCGGGAGGCCAGGCTCCGGAGGAGTACCGCGGAGACCGAAGCGGGCAGGGCATTCAGCGTGCGAACCAGCGCGGCTGTCGGCCACGGGAAGTAGGCCTGCGCCAGTTCTCTTTCCAGAGCACGGATGACGCAGCGTGCCGCCACGCTCCGTGCTGACCTGGAAGGGTTTGGGCAGGCCGTCGGCGTTGACCCGGTCGGTCGCCACGAAGCCGGGGTGGATGCTGGTGAACCGGATTCCGCTGGGCGCCAGTTCGACGCGCGCGGCGTCGATGAGGGTGCGGGCGGCGGCCTTCGCGGCGGAGTAGGGGCCTTGGCGGGGGATGCCCATGAGCCCTGCCAGCGAGTTGGTGTGGGCGATCAGCCCTCTGTATCTGCACATCCTGTCGTCCCGACACTGCAGAGGGTCTTCGCAGGTCAGAGCCTGTGAGGACCCTCTTTGCGTGCTCCGGTTCCGGGCGTCGAGGTCGAGCTTGCCGCTCATCGGGTCCGGGCGCTCAGGCCGACCAGGTCACACAGCTCGCCCATGGTCGCCGGGGGCCGGTCCACCAAGGCCTGCCACAGCTCCTCCTCGGCCGGGGCCAGCCCCAGCGCCTCCAGCATCCCGGACTCCCACGTCTGGGGCTGGTCCGGGAGCCGGAACGGCCGCAGGTGCCGGACGCCGGCCGGTACGCCGTCGGGGCTCGCCGGACCCGGGCCCGGCGAATCGAGGAAGGTGCGGCGGGACGGCTCCGTCTCCACCAGGCTCCGTTCAGCCAGCTCCAGCAGTTCCCACCGCTCAGCCTGATCGGCACCCGTCACTTCCAACCAGCGCCGCACCATGTCCAGGCTCACCCGGAACCTCGCCAACTCCGTCCGCGATACCCGTGACTGGTTCGTGCCGATCCGCTGCGCCAACTGCTTGCCGGTCAGACCGGCCCGCAGACGCAGGACACGCAGCTGTCGACCAAGCCGCTCCATGGTGTCGGTCGGTGGCACAGACTCACTCACCATGTCCTTCCCAAGCCGTAGTCATCTGTCGAAGCACTCTGATTCGCTGTTTACTGCAGGAATCGCATGACTCGCTGTTGTCCGGCGGGCGTCGGCACCGTCATGAAGACCGTGCCTTACGTGGTGAGGCGGCCGAGTCGCTTGTGGCAGCACAGGCTGCGGTAAGTCGACGTTCCCACGGGCGACGGAGATCGGTGGCCAGCGACCGTCCAGACGGAGTTGGGTGTGGGTGGCGATGACCAGCCATGTCCAGCTTCGCCCTGTTCGTTTACCGGCACCCCCGCCCCGCATGCCGCCCTCTATCCCAAGATGGCGGCGGGGCGGAGGCGCATACCGGAACGTCAGCCGTTGGGGATGGCCTCCTGCCAGGTGGTGGCGATGCGCGGCCGGTAGAGGTCATGGGTCTGGGGGCCGTTGACACTGGAGCGCCGGTAGATGCCCCAGTGCACGTTGTTCTCGCTGCCGTCCCACGTCTGTCCGTAGTGGGTGGTCGAGCCGTTGGCCAGCGTCCGCCACTCGCCGTTGTACCAGACCTTCACGTAACCGACGCTGCGGTTCTCCGAGTAGCGGATCTTCAACATCATCGAGAACCACTGGCCCTGCTGCAGCGGCGTGGACCACACAGTCCGCCCGATCTGGGTGCCGTTGATGTCCTCGTCGTTCCGGAGCGTGAGCCGCCCGCCGCCGACCCCCAGGGTGAGCGGGTGATTAGCCACATTGGTGCCGTGGCACTTGAGCTGGAGAATGTAGTTCCACGTGTTCGTGGTGGGCGCGGAGACCCGGGACTTCCAGCCGATGTAGACGGTCATTCCGTCGGTCAGGAGCCTTCTGGCCACGGCCATCTCGCAGCGTTCGCTGTTCCCGTCGGTCACCTCTTTGATCCCGAACCGGACCACGTTGCCGTGCTGCGCGTCGTTCTGCCAGTTGATCGTGCCGTTGGGGCAGGTCCCGTAGCCGGGCAGGCTACTGCCGCCCTGCCAGATGATGGTGGCGTGGCTGGCCGGCGCGATCGCCATCACCAGAACGAAGGCAGCCGCGACGACACCAGCGCCGGAGTACCACCGACGGGCTCTCGAGAAGAACCAACCGGAGCGATCGGTACGACGGCCCCGCGCTGATGGGTGGGTTCTTTCCCGTTGGAGTGCCATGCGATCTCCCGGATGTGGTTGTCCAGACGAATCCATCACTTTTCGAACGGGGACGCCTTCGGGGCAGGCCACCGGTCCCACCGCGTGACCTCGCCACGGCCTTCACGCCATGCGGCCGGTGAACCTTCAGGTGAACGGACTGACGAAACGGCCCCTGTGGACGCACGCCCCCCATCCGGCGCGCCGCCACGGCGCGCCGGACATCGGCTGCGTGAGCGTCAGCCTTCACCACCCCCTTGTCTGGTCCCGTGCCCCGGCACCGTGACCTCGATCGTGGACGGCTGCGCCGTGATGCGGTACGTCTGGCCGACCGTGGTCGGGAACGAGATCACACCGCCGTCGACCTGGTGGGGCACGACCCGGCCGCTGCTGTCGACGACGGTCACCGGCTCGTCGCGCCACGGATTGGCCAGTGCGAACCGCTTGCCCCTGTCACTGGTGACGTCGACGTACCGGACCGTGCCGTTCTTCTGCTCGGCGGAGAGCACAAAGGCACCCTTGGCGCGCAGCCGTACGAACTTCGCGTCGCGCTCTCCCGGCCAGGACGGGAAGACCCGGGTGGTGCCCTGATAGGTCTGCAGCATCATCGAGTTGACCGTCTCGATCGAACCGGACGTCTCCTGCGCGCCACCGAACTGGCGGACCGTGTGGTTCTTGCGCCACAGGTTGTTGATGACGGTCTTGAACTTGCCGATCAGGTCCTCCGGGTCCCAGCCGACGCGTGCCGCGATGGTGAACGTCTTCGGGAAGCCGTTGCCGGAGGAGCCGCGGGAGCCGGGCAGGAACGGGTCCACCCACTGCAGGGTGTTCCGGGCCAGCTGCAGCATCCGCGGGTCGCCGCCGATCGCGAGGTTGTCGCTGGGGTGCACGACGCCCTCGAGGTTGATCGGCTGGTCGTTCTTGTTGAGCAGCAGGTTGCCCTTGATCGGATTCTCGATCTTCGAGGCGAGGAGGATCACGTCCAGGCCGTCCCGGACCCCGAGCGGGTAGGGCGTGAGGTTGTCCAGGACCGCCTGCCACCGCGGGCGCAGGTCGGCGTCCACACCGAGCGCCTTGCTGCCGTCGATCAGCGCGGTGAGCACCCGGCGGATGTAGCCGAGGTCGTAGACGGAGTTGACGTCGTCGCCGCCCTCGTTGACCCCGCTGTGCTTGACGATGTACTTGCCGGTGTCCGGGTCGGTTTCGACGAAGTCCATCCAGAAGGCGCCGAGTTCTTTGAGGAAGGGGTAGGTCACCGTGCGGTAGAACTCGGTGTCGCCGGTGTACTCGTAGTTCATCAGGAACGGCAGCGCGGCGAACGTGCCGTTGGTCTGCTGGTCGCTCGGCAGCTTGTCCGGGTTCTTCGTCCCCGCCACCGGCGTCGGCGCCGGTCCCGGCCGCGTCGTGTCGTACGGCGTGATGGACCGCTGGAACGTGATCCCCTCGTACCCCGCCGCATGCGTTTTGTTGCGCTGGTACGGGATCTGTGCCTGGATGACCTTGTAGTACGGCTTCGCCAGCTCGGGACGGTTGGCGCCGTACACACCGTAGAACTGGGACTCGGTGTTGTAGTTCAGGAAGTAACGGTTGCCGAGGTTCCCAGAGTCCGTGGTGCGCCACGGCGAGTAGGTTCCGCCGGGGAAGAAGCCCTCACGGTTCGCGGCGGCGACCGCGTACAGCGCGCCGTAGTAGAACTTGTTGAGCGTCTTGTCGCCCGTGCTCACGTACGACTTGAGCCAGAACTTCTTCCACCAGTCGCGGTGCGCCGACTGCGCCGAGTCCACGCCGGCCCCGTCGATCCCGGTCACCCGAGCGACCGCACGGTCCCTGAATGTCTGGACGCTGGTGGGGTTGTTGTACGAGCCGTTGCCGTGCACGGAAGTGACCAGCCGTACCGGCTTGCCGGGCTGCAGGTCGAAGGCGAGCCGGGCGACCCCGCTCGACGGGGTACTCGCGGTGACGGCGGTCGGCGAGCCGAGGACCTTCCCCGAAGCGGCGGCCCGCGACACCCAGTTGGTGCTGTTGTCGGCGCCGGTGGTGCGGGTCACCCACACCTGACCGTCGCGGGCGACACCGGCGCTGCCCGAGGGCACCGTCAGATCGACCCGCAGGGGCACCTTCGCCGCGCTCGCCTCCGTGCTGAACTCCGTGACCAGCAGATCCTCACCGTCGGCGGTCCAGGTGCGGGTGCTGACCTTCTGTCCGCCGATGGTCTGCGTCCCGCGCACCTCGGCGTTCTGGATGTCCTGGAACTGCCGGTACGCGGGGTCGGCGGTGCCCGAGCCCGGGGTGATGACGTTCGTCGAGCCGTGGAAGAGCTGCAGGTCGCGGATGTACGCCTTCTGGTTGGGGTCGTCGGGGACACGTACCGCCGCGGTGATGTTCAGCCGTATGTAGCGCGCGGAGAACGCCGGCACCGTGCGGTCCGTCAGCTCGTTCGTGTTGTCGGTGACCGTGTCGACGTTGGTCCAGTTCGTGCCGTCGTTGCTCTTCTGGAGCGCGAAGTCCTGGGTGTTGAGCTTCTGGTAGTTGTCGGCGCGGCCCTGGTAGCCGTTGTGGCGGACCACCCAGCGGTCGACGGTCCGCTCGGTGCCGAGGTCGACGGTGACCCACTGCGGGGCCGTCGTGCTCGCGTTGGTCGACGACACCCAGCGGGTCTCCGGGTTCCCGTCGATGACACAGGAGGCGGTGCACTCCAGGGTGTCCTTGGTCGCGACGGTGGCGGAGCCAGCGTCAGCCGGGCTGCCGACGCTGATCTTGCCGAAGAAGCCCTGCCCGCTGGAGACGTTCCAGTAGTCGGACTTGGCCATGTAGTACGTCTGCCGGTGGTCCCGGGCGTCGGTGGTGACGGCCAGGTCACCGTTGCCGAGCAGCAGCCCGGTCGTGTAGCCGGTGGTCTCGACACCGCTCAGCGTGGGCGGCGAGGTGTAGGCGTCGTCGGCCTGGGCGAGCAGGGTCTTGATCTCGGCCCATTCCTCTTCGGGCGTGGCCGCGGCGGGGCGTTCGGCGGCGGTCGCGGTGGGGGTGAGCGGCAGTGCGGCGAGGGTCGCCGCGACGAGCGTTAACGCGAGCCCTGTCCGGGCCCGTCTCGTGGCTTTCATGGGCGTCGCTCCTCGTGGTGTGTGTGAGGATCATGGGCATGACAACTGCCGTGCCCGGTGGAGCGGAGATCAATGGCTCAGAGCGAGACCACCGTGCCGGTCAGACGGGCGCGCTCGGCGGCGAAGACGACCCGGTGGCTGTCCACGCTCTCCTCGATCCCGGAGAGGATGAGCTCCAGGCGGCCCTGGTGCAGTGCGTCGACGAAGGACCTGATCAGGTTCTCGTCACCGCCCGCGTGGCCCTCGGCGGCCGACGAGCCGTCGAGTGAGGTGTCGATGGTGGTCGTGCGTTCGGTGCGGAAGTCGTACAGGTGGATGTGACGGCCGTCGCCGGTGAGCTGGCCGCGCGTCCCGAAGATCTTCGTGCGCCGGTTCTCCAGCGGCGTGAACGCGGTCATCGTGAACGACGCCGTGGCCCCGCCCTCGTACTCCAGGTTGACCACCTGGTGGTCGACGACGTCGTTGTCGCTCGCGTACACGCACCGCCCGTACGGTCCCTCGGCGAGTGCCTGGGTGACAGCTTCCTCGGTGAGGACGCCTCCGGTCATGATGCGGGTGAAGTACTGCTTCGTACCGCCCTTGTACAGTCCGTCGCGGTACAACCGGGTCGCCGAGTACGCGCAGCAGTCCTGCAGCGGGCAGTCCAGGCAGCGGTCGGTGGCCTCGGCGGGCCGGTTCTCCGGGCGGAAGTGAAGAAGCCCGCCGAAGGAGGACGTACGGACCACGGGGCGTCCGATCACGTATCCGAGCCAATCGATGTCGTGGCACGACTTGGTCAGGAGGCTGAAGGCTGTCTCGTCGGTGCGCCGCCAGTTCCCGCGGACGAAGGAGTGCGCGAAGTGGTAGGCACCGACGGGTTCCAGGTGCTCGACACTGACGATGTCACCGATCGCCGGCAGGAGTTGCTTCACCTTGCGCGTGTACCGCGTGTACCGCATGACGTGGCACACCGCGATCACCGCGCCGGTCCGGGCGGCGACCTCGCCGATCGCGACCGACTCGGGCTCGGTCGGGGCGATCGGCTTCTCCAGCAGGATGTCGTAACCCTGCTCGGCGAACACCTTCGTGGGCGCCAGGTGGTCGGCGTCCAGGGTCGCGACGATCACCGCGTCCGCGATCCGGCCGCGCGCGGCCAGCTCCCGCCAGTCCGCGAAGACGTTCTCCGCGGCGATCCCGTGCCGGTCCACGAAGCCCTCGCGCACTGCGTCCCGGGTCTCGGCGACCGCGACGATCTCGGCACGCTCGGGCCACTGCGCCGCGAGCCCCGCGTAGGCGGCGCCGCGCGCGCCCGCGCCGACGACGGCGATCCGGACCGGCCGGTCCAGTGGTGCGCCGATGTGCGCCCGCAGGTTCGCGTGCGTGCGCATCTCTGGTTCGCCGGCACCTCCGGCGGGCGTGGCGTGTGTGTCCATGGTGGTGGTCATCCCTTGACGGCTCCCCCCGTGAGGCCCTTCACGAAGTGCTTCTGCAGTACGAGGTAGAACAGGAGCACCGGCAGCGTGGCCATGAACATCAGGCCGAACATGCCGCCGAAGTCCCGCTGGAACTGCCCGAGCGAGCGGTAGACGCCCACGGTGACCGTGGTCCCGCCGACCGGGCCGAGGATGATGAGCGGATTGAGGAAGTCGTTCCAGATCCACACTCCGAGGAAGATCAGCACGCTCGCGGTAGCGGGCCGGAGCAGCGGGAACACCACCCGCCAGAACGTGCCGAAACGGCCCGAGCCGTCCATCGCCGCGGCCTCCTCCAGCTCGATCGGGATCGTGCGGACGAACCCGGAGAACACGAAGACTCCGAACGGCACGTAGTAGCCGACGTTGAACAGCACCAGGCCGCCGATCGTGCCCATCAGCCCGGTGGTGCCGAGGACTTCGGTGACCGGGACGAGGATCACCTGCGGCGGGATCATCAGCCCCGCGAGCAGCACGAGCAGCGCGACCCGGCCGAAGCGGCTGCGCGTACGGGCCACGTAGTGACCGAGCATCGCCGAGACGACCGTGAGGACGACCATGGACAGCAGCGTCACGGTGACGCTGTTGATCAGGCCGTCCCAGAACAGCCGGTCGGGCCGGGTGAGCGCGTCCGCGAGATTGTTCAGCGTCGGCGAGACGGGCAGCGAGATGGGCGAGGCCGTGATGTCGGGGCCGGGCTTGAAGACGTTGGTCAAAACGAGATACAGCGGCAGGAAGAACGCGGCGGCGACGAACAGCGCCACCAGCGGCCGCACATAGGGCTTCACAGGTCCACCTCCCTGCGCTTGAGCACGTGCAGGACCAGCGAGGAGACCACGGCGACGATCACCAGCATGAGGACGGCCATGGCCGAGGACAGGCCCGTCCGGTTCTCCGTGAACCCGGTCTGAATGACGTTGAAGGCGAGCGTCGCCGTCGTCCCGAGGCCGGGCCCGCCCGCGGTCAGCACCTGCACGTGGTCGTACGCCTTGAAGCCGGTGATCAGCAGCATCACCGTGTTGAGCGTCATCGCCGGAGCGAGCATCGGCCAGGTGACCTTGCGGAAGCGCAGCCATACGCCCGCGCCGTCGATCTCCGCGGCCTCCAGGAGTTCCTTCGGCACACTCTGCAGCCCGGCGAGATAGACGACCGAGCAGAACCCGAGCATCTGCCAGGAGATGACGAACCCGATCGTGTACAGCGCCAGATCTGGGTCCGACAGCCAGCCGGGCGGGCTCGCGACACCGAGCCCGTGCAAGAGCGTGTTGATCAGCCCCTCGTCGGACAGCATGGCCATCCACACCACGCTGACCACGACGGAACTGAGCACGACCGGCACGAAGAACACACTGCGCAGCGCGTTGTAGAGCCAGCCCCGCCGGTCCAGCAGCATCGCCACCGCGACCCCGCCGGCATTCGGCAGGATCACGATGATCAGCGTGAGGACGGTTGTCACCCGCAGCGAGCGCAGGAAGGCCTCGTCGCCGAGCAGCGTCGTGTAGTTGCGCGCGCCGATGAACTGTACGTCGTGGTGGAAGAGATCGGCGTTGGTGAGGCTGTATCCGAAGCTGAGCAGGATCGGCGCGAGGACGAAGCAGGCGTAGACGAGCAGGCCGGGGGAGGCGAACACGAGCGCGTACGACCAACTCGCTCGTCGTCCGGCGCGGCGGCGGGTGGCCCGGTGTGCAGCGCCCGCCCCGTCGCCGGGCGCTGCAGATAACCCTCCCGCGGGCGGGCGTTCGCCGCCGGCCGGATCGTCGGTGCGCTTCCCTACCGCCGTGGCGCGGCCGGACGTCTTACCGTCGACCAGCATGCCGGTCACTCGCCGCCGGCCTTGGCCCACTCCCGGTCCAGGAGCTTGCCCGCCTCGGCGCCGTCCGTCTTCCCGGCGATGATCTGCTGGGCGATCGCGAAGACCTTGTCGCCGACACCCGGCAGCAGCGCGTCGTCGCCGGTCTCCACAGTGAAGGCGTTCACGACGGACCCGGACTTCAGGACGTTCAGCGTCTCGGTGTAGACGGGGCCGACCTTCGGCGGCTCGTAGCCCTTGATCGCGATGATCGCCGCGTCGGTCTGCACGAGGACGTCGTTGTTCGCAGCGTTCTGGTTGAACTCCAACGCGAAGGTCCGCGCAGCGTCCAGGTGCTTCGACTTCGCATTCACGATCGGGCCGCCGCCGGTGTACGCGGGGATGACGGTCTTGCCAGAGTCCGTGGGCCAGGCGAAGACGCCCACGTCGAACGACGGCTTGTTGGCGTCGGCGGATGCGGCGAACCACGAACCCATCGGGTACATGGCGCCCTTGCCGCTCAGGAACGCCTTCTCGGTCGCCGGATAGTCACGCGACAGGCCCGCCTTGTCGACGTACCCCTTCTTCACCAGGTCGGCGAACTTCTGCGTCGCCTTCACGAAAAGCGGGTCGGAGAACGTCACCTTGCCCGCGCGCCGCTGCGCGAGGAAGTCGGGCTTCTGGCTGTAGACATCGGAGCCGACGAGTGCGATCCACAGGTACCCGGCGGCGAACGCGTCCTTGCCGCCGCCGCCGACCACGAACGGGTTGATGCCCTTGGCCTTCAACTTGCCCGACACATCGAGAAGTTCCTGGTACGTCTTCGGCGGCGCCGTGACGCCCGCGTCGGCGAACAGCTTCTTGTTGTAGTAGACCAGCGGGGTCGGCTGGGTGTTGTAGGGGAGTTGGTAGATCTTGCCGCCGAGCGGATTGGACCGCGGGTACTCGTACTGCTGCAGTTCCTTGTCGCTCCACGCGTACAGATTGCCGCTCTCGGCGAAGCCCGCCGGGGCGATGGCCTGCATGACGTCGGGAAGCTGGCCGGATGCGAGAAGCTGCTTGGCGTATGCGTTCCGCTCGCCGGCGCTGGGCGCGACGATCTTCTTGACCTTGATGTCCGGATGCTTGTCGGTGACGCGCTTGATCGCCGCGTCCCAGTACTCGGGCGTGAGGTTCGGCGTCTCGAAGACGAGGAAGGAGATCGTCTTCTTCCCACCCCCGGACGTCTCGCCGTCGCCGGGTAACTGGCTTCCCGCGGGCGCGCACGCCGCGAGTGCGACGAGTGCGAGCGCGCTGAGGCAGACGGCCGTCCTTCTCGGCTTGCTCGTCGGCTCTCTCATCGGCTCTCCCTGGTCCTCCCTGTTCAGCCCGAGAATCAGCACGGGTACCGCGAACTCTGGAAGTTATTTAATCTGGGGTGGTTTAATAATCCAGCCCGGTTCCTTGTCTAGCACCGGGTCCGAGCGGGCAGCAAGAGTCGTGCACGCGACTTTCGGACGGAAGCCGAACTGACAGGGGGACACATGGCGAGACTGTCGCGCGGGGACCCGTCACTGCTCAGACGTCTCAACGTCGTCGCGGTCCTGCGCTCGCTGTACGACGCCGGTGAACTGACCCTCACGGAACTGGTGAAGGCGAGCGAGGTCTCCCGGCCCACCGTCGAGGAGATCATCGCCGACCTGGAGGAGCAAGGCCTCGTCGTGGAGGTCACGGTGCAGCCGGGCGCGCCCCGACCGGTCGGCCGCCCCGCGAAGCGCTACCGCTTCCGGGAGAACGCCGGGTGCCTCGCGGGCCTGGACATCGGCCCGCACAAGGTGCTGTGCCTCGTCTCCGACTTGCGCGGCGAAATCGTCGGCAGCGCACGGGTCGACGTACGCCCCGAGATGAGCGCCGCCCAGCGGCTCGCCGCTGCGCACTCCGCCGTCAAGGAGGCCACCGGCGGCCGCAGGGTGCGGGTCCTTGGAGTCGGCACCACCGGTATCGTCTCGGCCGGCAAGGTTGTCCGCAGCGACCGGCTGCCCGACTGGGAGGGCGTGGACCTCGTCGCGGAGCTGGGCTCGGGGCGTCCCTACCCGGTGCTCGCCGGAAACGACACCAAGCTCGCAACGCTGGCCGAGCACTGGCGGGGCGCGGCCCACGACACGGGGGACGTGATCTACCTGCTCGTCGGCCGGTCCATCTCGGTCGGTGTGCTGCTCGGGGGCAAGATCCACAAGGGCTACAACGGCGGCGCGGGCGAGATCGGCGTACTGCGCCAGCTCGGCTGGCACACGGCCCTCGACGGCTTCCTCTCCTACGGCAAGGACGACCCGGCGTCGGGCCCGTCCAGCGAGGCCGCCAAGAGGGTCTTCGACGCGGTACGGGCAGGGGACCCGGGAGCCGCGGCGATCGTGCAGGCATTCGTCGCGGACCTGGCCACGGGCGTCGCCGCCACGGTCCTCACCGTGGACCCCCAACTCGTGGTGATCGGCGGAGGACTGTCCCAGGCGGGCGACCTGCTCGCCGAGCCGCTGCGCGCGGAGCTGGCCCGGCTGTGCCTCTTCCCGGTGCAGGTCGAGACCTCGGTCCTGGGCGACGAGTCGGTGGCGCTCGGCGCGGTCCGGCTCGCCCTCGACCATGTGGAGGCGGAACTGTTCGGCGTGGCGGGAGCGGTGGGGAGGCCGGGCGGGGAGGTGTGACCGGTACGTTCCCCACCACTCCGGCCGGTCGGTCGGTGGACGTGGACCGGCAGGGCCACCCGACCCGGACGATGTGGGTCGTCTGGCGTGGCGGTATCCGGCCGCGCACCCTCGCCGATGTCATCGAGCACCTCGCGCCGCTGCTGGCGATCTCGTCGGCACGGCGCCCGCGGAAGGACACTGTGCACATCGTGGACGGCACCCTGGTGCCATCCGTGACCGCGGGGCTCCCGAAGACCTGGGAGGGCTTCCTGCGGGACTGGGACCGCTCCTTGCGGGCGGGAACCTATCCGGAGACCACCCGCTACAATTATCTGCTGGCCGCCGCGCAGTTGGCCCGATATCTGGGCGAATACGCGCCGGACCCGGACGCCGACGACGCGGCCGAGGACCCGACCGAGGTCACCCGCGGGCATGTGGAGGCGTTCCAGGCGTGGATGATCGAAACGCGGTCGGCGGCGACCACGCTGAACAAGCACAAGGGCCTGCAGCAGTCCTTCAAATTGCTGATGGTCGACGAGGAGGAGATCCCCGCTCCCCGATGGAACGGGTCCGGCAACCGAAGACGCCCCAGAAACTCATCCCCGTCATCCGGAACGATGACACGAAAAAGGCCCTCGCCACCTGCAAAGGGAAGACGTTTCTCCAGCTCCCGGACGAGGCCATCATCCGGCTGTACTGCAACACCGGAGCGCGCCTGTCCGAGGTCGGCAACGTCACCCTCGACGACATCGTCCTGAACAGCGACTCCGTGCACTACCACGGCAAGGGCAGCCGGGACCGGCGGGTGCGGTTCGGGCCCAGGACCGCGCGGGCGATCACCCGCTACCTGCGCGCCCGCGCCAAGCACCAGGGAGCGGCCCTTCCCGACCTGTGGCTCACAGACCGCGGAGGAAGGCGGCTGGACATCGGCGCCCGCACGCGCCTGGCCAAGGCCGTGCCCAAGGCCGACGAACTCGATGCAATTGCGCAGGAACTCGAAGACACTGCCGAGGACGAGCGCAGGGCCGACGCGGATCGCCGTCAGCGACGCAATACCGTCCGCAGCGAAGCCACGTCCTTAGGGTTCTGAACAGGCTCCGGCGGCTGCTCTGCCCGGAGCCTGTCGGGGGGATAGGGGTAGCACGGTCGGTCCTCTCTGTCCGCGGGCCGTACGGGAGGCATCGCGGCCGGGATGAGTATCCGGCGGGTTTTCGGGTCTCTCCGGCGAGGGGCACCACGCGTCGTCAGCGCAGGTACTCGGCCAGGGGCAGGCGCTGCTCGCGGATGCTCTGGAGCACCAGCCCGCCGAACTGGGTCGCGCCGTACTGCGAGAAGTGGGTGTTGTCCGTGACGCCGTCGACGGAGGAGCGGAGGAAGAGCTGTGCGGAGGCGGACGGGCCGAGGGACTCGACCAACGTCTTGCTCTTGGTGGTCAGATCGATCACCGGCACCTTCTGCGCCGCACCGACCGAGCGCATCTGGGCGGGCAGGTCCACGCCGACGCCGTTGACGTGCAGTGCCGTGGGGGTGAGCCGGTTGCCGTTGAACCGCCGGCGGACCGGTGGCGTCACCAGCACCGGGTCGCCGCCCTTGGCGCGGACCTGAGTGATCATGGAGGTGAGGTTGCTCCGGTAGGTGGACGCGCTGGTCTGCTTGTCATTGTGGCCGAACTGGATGAAGACCGGGTCGTTGGCTTTGACCTTCGACAGCAGAGCCGGGAAGAGGGCCGAGTTGCGCAGGAAGCTGCCCGAACTCTCCCCCGAGTCGCCGTAGTTGGCGATGGCCGCGCCGGGACCCACCGCAGTCGTGATCATCTGTCCCCATCCGGTATAGGGAGCGATCAGCTGGTCGCACGTGGTCGAGTCACCGGCCAGGTAGGCGACCAGTGGGCGGGTCGCCGGTTTCACCGAGACGGCGGAGACCTGCGGGCTGGAGCCCCTGAACCGGATGTCCAGACCGGGGTTTCCGGTGCCGCCCTGGCCGGTTGGCTGCCCCTCCGGTTGGCGTACGTTGATCGTGAACGAGTACGTGGTGACGGCTCCGGGAGCCGTCCTGGTCGCCGGAAGCATCAGACGCCGGGCCTCCACCCACATCTCGGTCTGCCCGGCGGAGGCGCCACCGATGGAGACCGTCACGTCGTAGTTGCCCGGCGAGACCGCGTAGTGACAGGTGATCGGCGAGGTGCCGGAACAGCCGGCCGGCGGAGCCTGCGGCGTGGCGGTGTCGGCATACGCCACACCGGTACCGGCCAGCGCCGCAAGGGTCAGGATGCCTGCTGCTCCCAGCCGGGCCCCATGTCTTCCGTAGCGCGACCATGCCATGTCCATTACAATCACGCATCCATTCTTGACCACGGAGATGTGCGGGTTGAGGTCTGCGGCCCGTCGCTCAGGCCTGGGTGAAGCCGTTCATGATGACGGTGGGCCGCTTGGTGGAGGAGTCCCAGGCGCCCATGTTGTAGCCGGTGAACGGGGACATGCACTCCGGCTCCCAGTAGAAGATGCCCTGCCCGCCGTTGGCCTTGAGTGCCTTGATGTAAGCGACCAGTGAGGCCTGGGTGGAGGAAGCCCTGTCCACCCGACCGCCGAACTCGGTCTGCATGAACGGCTTTCCGTACGCGGCGGAGATCTTCTTCATGTTCCCCACGATCCCGGGGGCGAGGTCGGCGCTGCCGTAGGAGGAGAACACCGACATGTCCCACTTGCCGCCGTTGGCGGCGTAGCGACTGAAGAACGTCGTCATCGAGTCGTACTTCTGCGGCTGGGCCAGGTGGATGCACACCGTCGAGCTCGGCGACACCTCCTTGACCTGGGTGTACGCCGCGTTGAGCAGCCAGGTCATCTGCGCCGGGTTGGAGACGCTGCCGACGGGGCGGCAGATCCCGCTGTTGATCTCGTTGCCGATCTGCACCCAGGTGGGCAGCACGTCGTTGTTCTTCATTACCGTCATGGTCTGGTTCACGTACGTGCTCATCGCGGTGAGCATCTGGCTGTAGCTCATTTTCTTCCAGGCGGCGGGCGGGTTCTGCACGCCGACGGAGTTCCAGGTGTCGCCGAACATGTAGTCGAGCATGATCGACATTCCGGCGGCCTTGACCCGCTTGGCGAAGGCGGCGACCTCGGTGATGCTGCAGTGCCCGTTGGCCGGATCACTGGAGGGGTTGACGAACGTGCGCAGCCGAACCGCGCTGATGCCGTAGCCCTTGAGGATGGTCAGCAGGTCCTGCGTCTGACCGCTCGCGTTTTTCCAGGAGTAGCCGCGCGCCTCCATCTGCGGCGCCCAGCTGATGTCGACGCCCTTGACGAAATCCGCGGCGGCCGCGGCCGGCGTCTCGAGTTCGGCGAACGCGACAGCGGTGGCGATCGCCCCGGCGGTTGCGGTGGTGGCCTTGATCAGGGTCCGGCGGCTGATGCCTTCAGAACCGGATCCGGGGGACGGTGCGGCCATGGTCGGTCCTTTCGCTCCGCCGGTCGCGCGCGAGACGGCGCGTCGGCCGGCAGCCGGTGGGGGAGAGACGCTTCTTCGCGACGGCGAGGGTGAGCGGGGCGGCCAGCGGTGCGCCGGGGGGGAGCCGAATGCGGCGGAGGCGGACGCATGCGGTGAGCCGGCACTTATGCGGTACTTCGAGAGGCCGGGGGGAACCTGTCGGCGCGCGGGCGTGGCAGAAGGCAGCAGGTCTCGTTGCGCGCGAAGCTCTTCAGCCAGGGGATCGGGATTCGCGTGCCGAGGGCATCGGCCTTGGCGCGGACGACACCCGTCGGCCTGTGATCAGAGCTCCACCGCTGCCCAAGAGGCTGTTAGCACGGGCAATCGGCTCGACCCCGCGCGATCACGTGGCCCGTTACACTCCGCGGTTCCCCCGGGGGCGCAAGCTTGGATTCATCCCTTTGGCATGGCGATGAACCTCCTTGGTGTAGCAACGACGGGCACAAGAGTGCTTTGTGAAGGACGCATACGGGGGAAGGGAGCCACCCTGGCCTTTGCCAGGGTTGTCCCGGGCATGTACCGGGGACGGTTCCTGCGCGGCGTCCGCGGTGCAGACCACGCCCGACCGGCCCGCGCCCCTGGCCGAACTTGGCGCCGCAAACCGTAGCTTCACCCGGGATCAGGTCTGTGAACGCTCACAGTTCTGGTTCGGATCGATGTCGAATGAGCGTGAAGTACAACACGCAGCTTCCTGATCGGGCACCCAACTGTCAACAGGCAACCATCAATTGCTGGGATGGCCTGTTCGATCGGTGCTGGCAGAGCAAGCGCGGCCTGTGCCACGCCGTGTCGGCGCCTTGCCAGAATCGGTGCAGGTCAGCCGGCGCTCTCCGGAGGCTCGGCCGATGGATGCGCCGGCTCGGGGATTGCCGCATCCCCTCGAACTCGAACATGACCGAACAACAAAGTTGTACAAAAAACTTGACCTCGCGTCAGGGCTTTCCTAGTCTCGCCGGCTGGGAGCGTTCCCAACAGTGTGTTCCGACACCTCCTGAGTGGACCACCGTCGTCACGCCCTCCGCCCGGGCGCCGCGTTCACTCTCCCCCACATGCACCGGAGGTCATCGTGACCGACTCAACCCGGCACCTCCGCGGCGTGCCGCACCCATGGCAATGCCAGCGCCGGTCATGCAGCCGGGTGTTCGACCCATCCGCCGCCTTCACGACCAACCTTGACGAGCGGAGTTTGTCATGTACAAGTTAAAGGCAAGGCGTGCACTGCTGGTCGCAGTGTCGTCGGCGGCCCTGGTGGCGGGGCCCGCCGAGTACCCGACGGTGGCAGCCGCACCCGACACCCCACAGGTTGAGAAACTGGATCGCGGTCTGATCAGTGTTCACACCGGCAACGGCAACTTCCTCAGCTGGAGGTTGTTGGCGCAGGACGCGCCGGGCACGGCCTTCAATGTCTATCGCGACGGCAGGAAGGTAACGGCGACGCCGATCACGCGGACGAACTTCGTGGACAGCGGGGCTGCGGCGGACGCGGTGTACACGGTCCGCCCGGTGGTGAACGAGGTCGAGCAGACGAGCACCGCCTCGGCGGAGCGGTCGCTGCGGATGGCGGCGCACACCGAGGGCGGGGTGGGTGTCACCGCGAGCACGCGGGATGTGCCGTTGCAGATCCCGCCGGGCGGGTCGACGCCGTCGGGCAGCTACACCTACGAGGCCAACGACGGCAGCGTGGGCGATCTGGACGGCGACGGTCAGTACGAGATCGTGCTGAAGTGGCAACCCACCAACGCCAAGGACAACGCCCAGTCCGGCTACACCGGCAACACGATCATCGACGCTTACAAACTGGACGGCAGGCGATTGTGGCGGATCGACCTGGGGCGCAACATACGCTCCGGCGCGCACTACACCCAGTTCCAGGTGTACGACTACGACGGCGACGGCAAGGCCGAGGTCGCGATGAAGACCGCCGACGGGACGAAGGACGGCACCGGCAAGGTGATCGGCAGCGCGTCGGCCGACCACCGCAACTCCTCCGGTTACATCATCACCGGACCCGAGTACCTGACCGTGTTCAACGGGCTCACCGGCGCGGTCATGTCCACGGTGAACTTCGAGCCGGCCCGCGGCAACATCTGCGACTGGGGCGACTGCAAGGGCAACCGGGGTGACCGGTTCCTGGCCGGCACCGCCTACCTCGACGGGCAGCGGCCCAGCCTGATCATGGGCCGCGGCTACTACGAGAAGAGCACGATCGCGGCGTGGGACTTCCGCAACGGCCAGCTCACCCTGCGCTGGAAGTTCGACTCCGGCAGCGCCGGCAGGCAGTGGACCGGCCGAGGCACCCACTCCCTGTCGATCGCGGACGTCGATGCCAACGGCACCGATGAGATCATCTACGGCGGCATGACCATCAACGCCAACGGCACCGGCCGGTACACCACCAACTTCTACGCCCACGGCGACGCCCTGCACGTGGGCGACTTCGTGCCCAGCCGCTCCGGCAAGGAGATCTGGCAGATCCACGAGCAGAGCTCCGGCGCCGCCGCCACCCTGCGCGACGCCAACAACGGCAGGGTCATCATGCAGAAGAACAACACCTGCAACTGCGAGGGCCCGGCCCGCGGAGTGGCCGGTGACGTGTACGCCGGTAACGCCGGCGCCGAGTTCTGGGGCAGGGGCACCGGGCTGACCAACCTGTTCAACTCCTCCGGCGGCAGTGTGGGCAGGACGCCTGGCAGCGCGAACTTCGTGATCTGGTGGGACGGCGACGCCCAGCGCGAGCTGCTGGACGGCACGCACATCGACAAGTACGGCACCAGCGGCGACACCCGCCTGCTGACCGGCTCCGGGGTGGCGTCCAACAACGGCACCAAGTCCACCCCGGTCCTCCAGGCGGACATCCTCGGCGACTGGCGCGAAGAGGTCATCTGGCGCACCAGCGACAACCGGGCGCTGCGGATCTACTCCACCACCGACCCGACCAGCATCAGCCGCCCGTCGCTGATGCGGGACCGCCAGTACCGCCTGGCGGTGGCGTGGCAGAACACGGCGTACAACCAGCCGCCGCACCCCAGCTTCGCCACCCCCTGACGGCGCACCACAACGCTCCCTGCCACCCCTCACGGGCGGCAGGAGCGCCCACCTCCACTTTCGCACCACGCAGCCGGCCGACCGGCCGTCGACTGGACGCACCCGACAGCGGACCCAACCAAGACCCCAACACCCACGACCATCCCTGCACACAAGGAGTCATCCATGACCATGCAACGGCGGACCTTCCTGAGCCTGAGCGCGGCCGGAGCGGCGGGCATGGGCCTGTCCCTGCTCGGTGCCGGGCAGGCGCTCGCCACCATCGGCACGCGCGACCCGGCGCCGACCAAACCGTTCGCGGTCGGTGTGCGCCGGTATGACTGGACCCGCGGCAGCCGCCGGTGCACCACCTACGTCTACTACCCCGCCACCGGCACCCCCGGCGGCAACCCGGTGACGAACGCCCCGGTCGCCGACGGCGTCTTCCCCGTCTACAACTACACCCACGGCTTCGGCAGCAGCCCGCAGGGCTCGCTGTTCTTCATCCGGCCGCTGGCCGCGGCGGGCTTCATCGTCCCCGCCCCGCACTTCAACTACAACGGCGCTGGCGAAGTCCGGCGCGGCGAGCCGTCGAAGGACGTCTCCGAAATCATCACGCAGACCCTCGCCCTCAATTCGAGCGGACCGCTGGCCGGGCACATCAACACCGACATCGGCGTGGGCGTCTCGGGCCACTCCCTGGGCGGCATGACCACCCACGGCCTGCTGACCGCCTGGCCCGACAGCCGGATCGTCTCGGCCAACCCGCAGTCGTGCGAGGACATGGGCACCCCCGCCGCCTCGATCACGGCCAAGGTCGTGTTCGTCCACGGCGACCGCGACAACCTCACGCGGTACGACTCGGCCCGGCGGGCGTACACGGAGATGACCTGGCCCAAGGCGTTCCTCACCTTCGTCGGCGGCAGCCACACCAGCTTCTGGAGCGACAAGCGCTTCCCGAACACCGTCGTCGACTGGGCCCGCTGGACCATGTACGGCGACACCGCCGCACGGGACCGCCTTCCGGCCGACGCGGCCGGGCCCAACACCAGGTGGGAAGCCCAGCTAGGCGACTAGCCCGGCGGCCCGGCCGCCTACACCCTGGTGGCACAGCACAGCGGCAAGGCCGCCAACATCAACGAGGCCTCCACCGCCGCCGGGGCGAGACTCATCCAGTGGGAGCGGCACCGACATCACCTCGCAGCCCGACACCGGCGCCGCCAGCCAGCAGTGGAGGATCGTCGACCACGGCGACGGCACGGTCAGCCTGGTCAGCCGGGCCAGGGCCAGCACGCCGGTGGTGATGGGGGCGACGAAGACGGCGTGGGTGTCGTTCAGGACCGAGGGTGTGATGCCCCAACCGGTCGGTGACGTGGGACGGACGGGCTACGCGGCGGCGAACGCCTTCATGGACATCTGCGCGGAATACCGCGAGAACCTGGTGGTGGCCGGACGGCGTTGCGAAGCACCTGGTCATCACCCTGACGACGTCATATTTGCCCGCAGAGGCCACGCGCAGCGGACGCTCCCGCGGGTAGCGCCGGTCCGGACCACCCGGTCCGCACGGGCGGTACCGTCAGATGCCTACGATCTCCACCTGATGTTCGGGTTGATGTGGCCGGTCCAGTTGAAGACGGCCATGTTGTCCCATTCGTTTCCACTGTTGTTGATGTCGGCCGGATCCCAGCCGTTGCCGGGGACCGCGTACCAGGTCGGCTCCCAGTAGAAGATGCCGATCGCGCCGGCGTTGCGGGCCGTGTTCTGCACGGCGGTGAAGTTGGCGGCCTGGCCCCGCCAGGTGCGCGGGTAGCCTGAGCACCCGGAGGTGACCACGTTACCGGTACTGTCGGCGTTCGCCGAGGTGAAGGGGTATGCCGTCTCGGCGATGACCACGTCCTTGCCGTACCGGGACCTCATGTTGGCGACGACGTTGCCCATGTTGGACAGCGAGCCGTGCCACATGCAGTAGTACGACAGCGCGGTGATGTCCCAGTTGACGCCCTTCGCCTTGATCCCGTCATAGAACCAGCGCGCCTCCGAGGCTCTTTCGACGTTCGCGGTGTGGATGATCACCTTGGTGCCGCTGTTGCACGCCTTGGTCGCGTTGTAGCCCGCCTTGAGTAGCAGGCTGAGGTTGGTGAAGTTGTTGTTGATCACCTTGCCGTCGTTCCACAGCATGCCGGTGTTGATCTCATTGCCGATCTGCACGCTGTCCGGTGTGGTGCCCTGGGACTTGAGGCTGTTGCAGACGTCGTAGGTGTAGTTGTAGACGTCGGTCTGCAACTGGTTGATGCCGTGGCTGGCCCAGGCCGCGGGCTTGTGCTGCTTGCCCGGGTCGGCCCAGGTGTCCGAGTAGTGGAAGTCGATCAGCAACTTGAGGCCCTTGGCCTTGACCGTCTTCGCGTACGCCAGCACCTTCGCCTTGTTGTTGTAGCCGCTGGCCGGGTTGTTCCAGATGCGCAGGCGGACGTAGTTCACGCCGACGCCCTTGAGGATGTCGAGCGGGTCCCTGGCGTTGCCGTTCGCGTCGTAGTACTTGGCGCCCAGGTCGAGGGCCCGCTGCGCGGTCGACACGTCGGCGCCGAGCATGCTGAGCGAGTTCACGGCAGAGGCGCTTGCGGAGGCGCTCGTGGACGCGGTGAGCATGGTCGCCGGCAGGGTGACGGCCGCTGTCAGCATGGCGATCTTCGCTCTGCGGCCGGGGGTGTACATCGGCATTCCGATCTCCATTCGGTAGGGAGTCCGACGGTTGGATCAGCCATCGAGGCGTACGACCCGGACGGCGCCGGGGGGCAAGGCCAAGCAGGTGGCCGCGCGTTCGCCGGTGAGCAGTTCCGCGCCGGGCGCGTCGAGCGGCACCTTGGCGTCGGTGGCGGCGTGGTTGATCACGAAAAGGAACGTGCCCGACTCGCCGGTGCGGCGCACCACTTCGACCTCGGGCGGCAGCTCGGCACGCGGTGCGATCCGGGCGTCGTCGGCCGCCCAGCCCAGCAGGGTGTCCAGGCCCCGGGACGTCAGGCGGGTCGAGACGTACCAGGCCGAGCCCTGACCGAGCCGGTGCCGGGTGATGGCGGGATGGCCCGCGGTGAGCCCGTCGCCGTAAGTGCAGATGGTCTCGGCGCCTCGCGGCACCACGAACTCCGTCCACACGTCGCCGATGAGCTCGCGGTCCTCCCCGGCCACTGCAGGGCTGCGCCCCGGAGTCCTCAAGACGCGGACGCGGTCGTCCTTAAGCAGCGGCGAGAACTCCTCGACCGTCAGACCGAGCACATCCCGCAACGGGCCGGGGTGAGGGCCCTCGTGCAAGGCGTCGTGCTCGTCGACGATGCCGGAGAAGTACGAGACCACGAGGGTGCCGCCGCCTGCGACGTACTCCTTGAGGTTGTCTCCGGCAGCCGAGGTGGTCAGGTAGAGCGCGGGCACGACGACCAGGGGATACGCCGACAGGTCGGCTTCGGGGTGGGCGAAGTCGACGGTCAGGTGGCGGTCGTAGAGAGCCTCGTAGAACGCATCGGCGCGCTCGCGCGGGTCGTGGTCCTCGCTGGGGCGCCACTGGAGGCTCTGCGCCCACCAGGAGTGCCAGTCCCAGAGCATGGCGACGTCGGCGACGGTGCGGGTGCCCCGGACCTGCGCCAGCGCGTCCACCGACGCCCCGAGCTCGACCACCTCGCGCCACACGCGTGAGTCCGTGCCCGCGTGCGGAAGCATCGCCGAGTGGAACTTCTCGGCGCCGCGCCGGGACTGCCGCCACTGGAAGAACATCGCTCCGTCGGAGCCGCGTGCCACATGGGCGAGCGAGTTGCGGGCCATCTGACCGGGGGCCTTCGCGGGGTTGCGGGGCTGCCAGCTGACGCCCGACGTGGCGTGCTCCAGCAGCAGCCAGGGCGCGCCGCCCGCAACCGAGCGGGTGAGGTCCGCGGCCATCGCCAGGTTCACATGGGTGCGGCGGCCGTCGGTGATCAGGTAGTGGTCGTTGGCGACGAGATCCACTTCGCGGCCCCAGGCCCAGTAGTCGACGGAGTCGCACTGGCTGAGCGCGGTCATGAAGTTCGTGGTCACCGGGATGCCCGGGGCGAGACGGTGCAGGATGTCCCGCTCGGCCGTGAAGTTCTCGCGCATAGTGGCGTCGGCGAACCGCCGGTAGTCCAGCGCCTGGGCCGGGTTGCCCACCGTGGGTGTCACCCGCGGCGGGTTGATCTGGTCGAAGTCCGCGTACCGCTGGCCCCAGAAGGCGGTCCCCCAAGCCTCGTTGAGCGCGTCGACGGTCTGGTACGTCCGCGAGAGCCAGCGGCGGAACCACACGGCGCAGGACTCGCAGTAACAGGCCGAGACGGGGACTCCGTACTCGTTGTGGACGTGCCACAGCGCCAGCGCGGGATGGTCGGCGTACCGCATGGCGAGCCGCGTGGTGATGTCCGCGGCGGCGGTCCGGTACTCGGCGTTGCTGTGGCAGATGGCGCCGCGCGAGCCGAACTCGTAGCGGGTGCCGTCAGCGGCGACGGGCAGGGCGTCGGGGTGCGCGCGGTAGAACCAGGCCGGCGGCGCCACCGTCGGTGTGCCGAGGGCGACGCGTACGCCGTTCTCGTGCAGCAGGTCGAGCACCCGGTCCAACCAGCCGAACGCGTAAGTCCCCGGCTCCGGTTCGAGCAGCGCCCAGGAGAACACGCCGACGCTGAGCATGGTGACGCCCGCCTCGCGCATCAGCCGGACGTCCTCGTGCCAGACGGACTGCGGCCACTGCTCGGGGTTGTAGTCCCCACCGAAGGCGAGCCCGGTGAGGCCCTTCGGGGTGGTCTCCGGCATGCATGTCTCCCGGGGTTGTCGATCGTTGGGAACGTGCACAGATATACCCTCGGAAGTGGGCCCAACGAAACAGCACGTGAGGGCCATTGACAAGGATCCTCGCTGTTTCACTACTGTGAGCGTTCACATAAACGGGGCGGTTCTCCGCAGCAGGGGGAGACCGCGAGACCTACCAGGTCAGGGGAGAACGATCCATGCCGCACATGTCGCGCCGCGGTTTCGTGGCCACCACTTTCGCCGCCGCCCTCGGTGGCGCCACGCTCACCGCCTGCGGCTCGTCCGACGACGAGGGAGCCGAGTCCGGTCCGGTGTCGCTGGTCTTCTGGTCCTGGACGCCCGGCATGGACCAGGCGGTGGACCTATGGAACAAGGGTCCGGGCAAGAAGCAGCAGATCACCGTCACGTTCAAGAAGCAGGGGGCCGGGGACACGCTCGTCACGAAGATCCTGACCGCGCACAAGGCGAAGAAGGCGCCGGACCTGGTCCAGGTCGAGTACCAGGCCCTGCCGACCCTCGTCAGCAACGATGCGCTCGCCGACATATCCGGCGAGGTCAACAACGTGAAGGGGAAGTTCGCCGACGCCGTGTGGCAGCAGGTCACGCTCGGCTCGAACGCGGTCTACGCGCTGCCCCAGGACATCGGGCCGATGATGTTCTACTACCGCCAGGACCTCTTCAAGGAGTACGGCCTGGACGTGCCGCAGACCTGGGAGCAGTTCGCCGAGACAGCCCGGAAGCTGCGCAAGCAGCACCCCGATACCTATCTGACCACCTTCTCTGCCAACGACGCCGGTCTGTTCGCCGGTCTGGCGCAGCAGGTCGACGCCAAGTGGTGGACCACCTCGGGCGGGAAGTGGAATGTCGAGATCGACGACACAGCGACGCGGAAGGTGGCCGAGTTCTGGGGCGGCCTCGTCAAGGAGGGCGCGATCGACAACCAGCCTATGTACACCCCGGCCTGGAACAAGGCGCTCAACACAGGTGGGCAGATCGCCTGGGTGAGCGCGGTCTGGGCGCCCGGCACGCTCACAACCGCGGCCCCTGACACCAAGGGCAAGTGGGCGATGGCCCCGCTGCCTCAGTGGTCGGACGGCGAGAACGTCACCGGCAGCTGGGGCGGCTCCTCGACTGCTGTCACCACCGACTCCCAGCACAAGAGGGCTGCCGCCACGTTCGCCACCTGGCTGAACACCGATCCCGAGGCGGTGGCCGCGCTGGTGAAGGAGGGCGGTATCTACCCGGCCGCCACGACTGTGCAGACCGGTGACACGTTCTCCGCACCGCCTGTCTTCTTCCCCAACCAGCCGGACTTCTACCTGCAGGCCGCTGAGATCGCCAAGACCACCGTGCCCTCCGCGTGGGGTCCGAACGTGAACGTCGCCTACGCCTCGTTCAACGACGCCTTCGGTGCGGCCGCCAAGAACAAGTCGGACTTCGGCGCCGCCCTGGAGGCGATGCAGGACGACACGGTCGCCGACCTGAAGAAGCAGGGCTTCGAGGTCGCCCGGTGACCACCGCAAGCCGGAAGTCCCATGGGCTCAGGGCCGCCCCGTTCGCCCACCCGTCTCCCACCACCCTCAAACGAGCGCGTCGCGCCCCCTATTTTTTCCTCCTCCCCGCGGTGGTCCTGTTCGCCCTGTTCTTCGCGCTGCCCATCGGCTACGCGGTATGGCTCAGCCTCCACAAGGTCGAGGTCAAGGGCCTGGGTCTGGGCGCGGGCGCCCGGAACGAGGTGTGGGCGAGCCTGGAGAACTACGCAGACGCGCTCACCGACTCCGAACTGCTCGACGGGGCACTGCGCGTGCTCGGCTATGCCGCCATCGTCATCCCGGTGATGCTGGGCCTCGCCCTGCTCTTCGCCCTGATGCTCGACACGGACCGGGTACGGCTCACGCCCTTCACCCGCCTCGCGATCTTCCTCCCGTACGCGATCCCCGGCGTCGTTGCCGCGCTGCTGTGGGGTTTCCTCTACCTGCCGGACGTCAGCCCCTTCCACTTCGTGCTCGGCAAGCTGGGGCTGCCGCAGCCTGACCTGCTGGACGGCGGGCCGTTGTACCTCGCACTGTCCAACATCGCCGTCTGGGGCGGCACCGGCTTCAACATGATCGTCATCTACACCTCGCTGCGGGCCATTCCGACCGAGGTGTACGAGTCGGCCAGGCTGGACGGCTGTTCCCCACTGCAGATCGCACTGAAGATCAAGATTCCGATGGTGGCGCCCTCGCTGGTGCTCACATTCTTCTTCTCGATCATCGCGACGCTCCAGGTGTTCAGCGAGCCGACCACCCTCAAACCACTCACCAACTCCGTCTCCACGACCTGGAGCCCGCTGATGAAGGTGTACCAAGACGCCTTCGTCAAGGGCGACACCTACTCGGCCGCTGCAGCGGCGGTGATCATCGCGCTCGTCACGCTCCTGCTGTCCTTCGGCTTCCTGCGCGTCGCGAACGCCCGGACCCGGCAAGAGGAGGCACGATGAGTTCTCTCACCCTCCGCAGGTCCGCACCGGCCGCGGGCATCACGCCCGGCATCCCCCGGGGCCCGCAGCCGCGTCGCCGGATCGCCTTCGTCCCCACCCTCACACTGCTGCTTGGCGCCCTGTACTGCCTGCTGCCCGTCGCCTGGGTGATGATCGCGGCGACCAAGTCGGGCCGTGAGCTGTTCTCGACGTTCACGTTCCTGCCGGGCACCGGGTTCGCCGAGAACCTCAAGGACCTGGACGCCTACCGCGACGGCGTCTACTGGAAATGGATGGGCAACTCCGCCCTCTACGCGGGCCTGGGCGCCCTGCTGTCGACCGCGGTCTCGGCGATGAGCGGCTACGCACTGGCGATCTACCGCTTCCTGGGCCGCGAGACCGTGTTCAACGTGCTCCTGGCCGGTGTGCTCATGCCACCGGTGATCCTCGCGGTCCCGCAGTACCTGCTCCTGGCGAAGGCGAACCTCACCGATTCGTACGCGTCAGTGCTGCTGCCGCTGGTCCTGTCCCCGTACGGCGTGTATCTCGCGCGGATCTACACCGCCGCGGCCGTGCCCGCCGACGTGGTCGAGGCCGGCCGGATGGACGGAGCGGGCGAGTGGCACATCTTCATCCGCATCGCACTGCCGATGATGCTCCCGGGTCTGGTGACGGTGTTCCTGTTCCAGTTCGTCGCCGTCTGGAACAACTTTCTGCTGCCGTACATCATGCTCAGCGACGACGAGAAGTTCCCGCTCACCATCGGCCTGTTCACCCTCCTCGAGCAGGGGTCCAGCACCCCGGCGCTCTACACGCTGGTGATCACCGGCGCGCTGCTCGCGATCATCCCGCTCATCGCTCTCTTCCTAATCATTCAGCGGTTCTGGCGCCTCGATCTCCTGTCCGGAGCCGTAAAGTCGTGACCATGAACCACGCGGGTCGGCGCAAGCCGCCGACGATCCATGACGTGGCGCGTGAGGCCGGTGTCTCACGCGGCACGGTCTCGCGCGTGCTCAACGGCGGGCGCTACGTCAGCCCCGCGGCCCATGAGGCGGTCAACGCCGCCATCCGCAGGACCGGTTACGTCGTGAACCGGCACGCCCGTTCCCTGATCACCGGACGGTCCGACTCCGTCGGCTTCCTGCTCACCGAGCCGCAGGAGAAGCTCTTCGAGGACCCCAACTTCAACGTCCTGCTGCGGGGCTGCACCCAGGCCCTGGCCGCGCACGACATCCCCCTCCTGCTCATGCTCGCAGGCACCCAGGACGAACGCCGCCGCATCACGCGCTACATCACCGCCGGCCACGTCGGCGGAATACTGCTGGTCTCCAGCCACTCCGGTAACCCGGTCGTCGAGGAACTGCGTAAGGCCGGGGTCGCGCTAGTCGCCTGCGGTAAACCGATGGAACTGGGCTCCAAGGTGAGCTATGTCGCCGCGGACGACCGGGACGGCGCCCGCGACATGGTGAAACACCTGCTGTCGCTGGGCCGCCGCCGCATCGGCACGGTGACCGGTCCGCTCGACACCTCGGGCGGTGTCGAGCGTCTCGCCGGGTATCGCGAGGTGCTCACCGGGGCTGGAATCGAGCTTGACGAACGCCTCGTCGTCTCCGGCGACTACAGCCGCGCCGGCGGTGAGGCGGGCGCCGAACGACTCCTCGTGCAGGCCCCGGACATGGACGCCGTCTTCGTCGCCTCCGACCTGATGGCCCAGGGCGTCCTGGCGGCGCTTCACCGAGCCGGACGCCGCGTCCCGGAGGACGTCGCAGTAGGCGGCTTCGACGACTCTCCGGCCGCCACCGCGACCACCCCCGCCCTCACCACCATCCGCCAGCCCTGGGACCGCATCAGCACCGAGATGGTCCGTGTCCTGCTCGCCCAGATCGGCGGCGAGGACCATGCGGCCGTGATCCTCCCGACGGAACTGGTGAAGCGCCAGTCGACCTGACCCGTCCCTGACCCATCCCTGAATTGCGACAGGCGTGTCGCCTGTGTGCCGGACCCAAGCTGGATCGGGCGGTCTGACTGGTCGTTGGCACCGGTGATAGCCGAGTCGCCGAATGTTCCGGTCCAGCGTTTGGGGGCACCGTTAACCTGGTTAGACCCGCGATCGGTGCGATGTGAGCGCGGCTTCCTAGAGGTACTGGCCGAGGATCGGGGTCAGCCGTTGCGCGATCTTCGCGTGGCCGGCGTCGGTCGGATGGACGTTGTCATACGTGTCCGTGGCCGGGTTGATCCAGCCTGCGGTGTCCACAAAGTGGACCTTGCTGTCGCCGGCCGCGTTGCGCGCCGCGACGGCATTGCGTGTCTCGGGCACGTAGCGGTTCCGGAAGGTCCCCATGGCAAAGATGTGGGCGTTGGGATAGGCCCGGCGGACCCGCTCGAGCATGACGATGTAGTTCTGGTAAAACTGCGTCGTCGGCACGCCGTGACCGACGTCGTTGGTGCCCAGGTTGATCACGACCGCGGTCGCCTGGTAGGTCGAGAAGTCCCAGTCGTCGTAGCTGACCCACGCGGACGACCGGCGGAACCAGTCCATCATCCCGTAGCAGCCGTCCCGGCTGACCAGGCAGGCGGCGCCCTGGGCGACCTGGGTGTGACCGGCTCCGATCGCCTCGGCGGTGAGCCACGGGTAGGCGGTGAAGGGACGGTTGGCGTTGGGCTGGCCCACCGTGATCGAGTCGCCGATGAACTCGACGAAGTCCTGCGGCCTGGCGATCGGTGCGGTCTGCGCTCCGCTGGCGAGGATGACGCCGCCGAAGACCGGGTCGCCGGTGTACGAGCCGGCCCGCTCGCGATAGCCGATCCGGATGGTGTGCGAGGTGCCCGTCAGCCCGGTGGCGAGAGTGACGTTGCCGGAGACGTTGCGGCGCCACCGCAGCGGCGCACCGTCGATGGAGTAGTACAGGTCGATGGTGTTTCGCTGGCGCACCCCGATGGAGCTTCCCGTGAAGCGGGTCTCGAGGTAACCGCCGGCCCAGCCCATGGAGTAGTACGACGAGTTCGACCGGTTCCAGCGGCCGTAGTACTGGATGTTCGGGTCGTTCGGGCGACCGTTGCCCGTCGGTGCCCCACCCATCACCTCGAAGTCGAGGTAGTCGATGCTGGGCAGGCCGTTGGCGGTGGTCGGGCTGAACCGGATCGTGTTGCTGCCCGAGTTCACCGACACCGTCAACGTCTTCGTGCCCCACGTCGACCAGGCGCCGGTGCCGTCAAAGGACGTCGCCGTAATCCGGGAGCCATTGATGATGACGTCCGCCGGCCGGGCGGTCGTGGTGCCGTTGGCGAAGCGGACTCCCACCGTCGCGGTGCCCGCTGTCGAGGCGTTGATGGTGAACTGCGCCGCCGCGCCGACGGCGTTGGTGCCGTTGCAGAACCCGGCCCCGGAGTAACCCGGGTGGTTGGAGTCGATGGTGCCGTTACAGGTCGCCGGCGCAGTTTCGGCCTCGTACCGGGTTGGCGCCGCCATCGCGGGGGTGGTTGCCAACACCATGACCGTGCCGGCCAGCATGGTGACGCAGGCAATGAGGGCGGGTCTGAGTTTCATCGATGCTCCATAGAACACGGTCCTATTTGAGGGTCCACCGCTGGTTGGATCCGCCGTTGCAGTTCCACAGGACTACCTGGGTACCGTTGTTGGTGCCGGCGTTGTACGCGTCGAGGCACAGGCCGGAGCGGCTGCTGGTGATCGTGCCGTTCGCGTTGACGTTCCACCGTTGGTTCTGCCCGCCGTGGCAGTCCCAGATGATGACCCGTGTGCCGGGAGAGGTGCCGGAGGCCTCGGCGTCCAGGCACTTGCCGCCGTGCACGCGTAGTTCCCCGGCGTCGGTGCGTGTCCACTGCTGTCCGGTCCGGTCCAGACAGTCCCACAGCTGCACCTGGGTGCCGTTGGTCTGCGACGAGTCCGGGACGTCCAGGCAGCGGCCGGAGCCGGCGCCGACCACCGACCCGCCGCTCGGCGGCGGGGTCGTGCCGCCCGGTGGCACGTACGGGCACTTGGTGCGGTACCTGGAGACGCCACTGGAGTCCGCCAGCGACGGGCACAGGAACTGGGTGTAGCGGGTGTCGTTGTCGAGGAAGATCTTGAGCCAGGGGATCATGCGGCGCGTCACGTTCGAGTTCCCCCACGTGGGGAAACCGTGGCCTCCGCTGGTGAGCTCGATATAGGCGCTCTGCGTGCTGGCCGGCATACGGGCGTAGAGGCCGTCGAGGTAGGACGGGGTGACCGTGCCGTCGTCCCGTGCGCCCATGATCATCGTCGGTACCCGCAGGGTGGACAGGTTCTGCGAGGGAGAGAAAGGCGCGAGCGGGACGGCGGCCTTCAGCGACGGCCGCCGTTCGGCGGCACTGATGGCGCCGCCACCACCCATGGAGTGTCCGATCACTCCCAGCCGGTTGGGATCGACCCGGTCGCGCACCGGGCTCTTCTGCGTCAGGTAGTCCAGCGCGGCGAGAAGCTGGGTTCCGCGGGCGGTGTCATAGTCGTTGGGGCTGTTGGTGTCGATGCCGATGACGACGAACCCGAAGGACGCGAGCCAGTGCCCCATCCAGGCGCCTTCGGCGTCCCAACGGGCGGTGTAGCCGGGCACGGCCGCGACCGCACCCCAGGTGCCCAGGCTGGTGTCCGTCGGGTAGTAGATCTTCCCGCCGTTGAATCCGTTGCCGGGCGCCACGTTCATCTCCGCGGTGGCGAACGTTCCCCGCTGAGCTGCGACACTGCTCACCGTGGGGTCCGGGCCCCGCTCGTACGGGTTGCCCTGAGCCGACGCCGGCTGAGCCGACGCCAGCTGAATCGAGAACAGCGCAGCGACCAGGCCGATCACGGCCGCGACCACGGCCGCCCTCAGCCTGACCATCCTGCTCCTCGGACGGGATCTCGCCTGACTGGTCCCAGTGCCGTCTGGCACCTGGACATCTGTGATATTCGAGTGCATTGCCCCTTTTCTCCCTGCTCTTATCGTGTCCACGGAAGTCGAGTTGGTACGCAGTGAGCTAATGGCGCGTCCATGACAAATCGCCCGTAGAGGGCCGGTGGAGCAGAGGCGGCGATGCCGTCGATCTCGGAGGCGGCGGATCGGCACACCGACCTGTCGAACAACGGGGGCCGCGTCGGCAGGTCGGTGGCCGACAAGTGCTCAGGTCGCCACGCAGAACGTGCTGTCGTTGCGGCCGAGCGCGTCGATGATCGGGTCGAACCGCAGGCGGTAGTTCTGATGTTTGATGTAGCGATCGGGCTCGTTGTGCGACTGGAACGACGCTCACGAGGCGTCCGACAGGCCGGAAACCTGGCGAAACGTGGCGTCCACACGGAAGGACGACGAGCCGTCGGCAGCCGCGTATAACAGCGAGTCTCCCGATCGGGCGTCCATCTGTCAATCAATGAAACCGGAACAGTGTCCCTCGCGTGCCGAGAGACCGGTCGCGCGAGCGGGGTTCGCATCAGCGGCCATTGCGTCGCGTTGGTCGGCGTGACCGCTCTCGGGGCGGACGTGGATTTCGACCTCGCGCGTTCTTGAACCCCGCGGTCATGGCCGCACCGGCCGCCTCAGGGGTGGCTATGGCTGATACCGGCACTCATTCCGGCGATCGTGTGGGCCCTGATATCACGCTGCGGCCCGTCGGCGAATCGGGCCACCACGGCGCGGACATGTTCCTCGGCTGGTTGGGCCAGCCCGTCGTAGACCGCGACACACACCTCACGCGCCCGTGCCCGCGGCCAGCCGGGCGGCAGCAGGTCGATGGGCAGCAGCGGGTCCAGCACCGGGAAGCGGCGGTAGGCGTCCATCACCTCGGTGCGGGCGCGCACCGCCGCGGCACCGGTGACGCTGCCGGCCGCAATGCGGGGTACCAGCCTGCTCCACCGACGGATGAAGGCGTTGTACTGGTCGGCAATGCCGCGGAGGTCCCACGCCTCGACCGGGTTGCGGTCGGCCCCCGTCTCCAGCTCCAGATGCTGGGCACGGAACACGCTGATCATCCCCAGCGGCAAGGCCGACAACTCGGCTCGCCCTCTCGGCGTCAGCGGTTGCGGCGACACCCACACCCCGTCGTACAGCGGTGCACATCCCCGCCACCGCAACTCGGTTCGCAGCGCCCGCCGCCGCGTGCTGTGCTCTTCCGGAATGGAGAAGGCGATGAGCGTCCAGAACCCGTCCCACGAGTCGGAGTGCGCAGTGAACGCGGCGATCGAGCCGCCGCCGCTCCACAGGTTGGCGGCGGCTTCCTTGGTAAGCCGGTACGAGCTGTACCTCCCCTGGCGGCTGCTCTCCAGCACGCCCCGCCGCGCCAGCCTGCTGATCGTCGTGCGGGCGGCGCCGACGGTCACTCCGAACTCGCCCAGCAACGCCACGATCGCCGCCGACGGCAACCATGCCCGAGCGGGAAACGTGTAGTCGGCGATCAGGATCGCCGTCAGCTCCTGAGGGGAGCTGCCAGACTGCCGGCGCGGCAACCGCCCCGATTCGACGCCGTCACCAGGGAAGATCCCCTCGATGTCGAACAGACTCACCACGGTCGGCTCCGGCGCAGTGGAATACAGCGGGACCCACTGTAACAGCCTGCGAAGTCGCCAGATGGATGTGGCCGGCGGCCCTTGTCGGCGCTTCAATCGGCACATGGCAATGAGGAGCTGGGGTACCACCGTGGCGGTTTCGGGAGATCCCGCGGTCAGGGCTGCTGGAAGTTGGGAGTCTCCCAGATGCGCTGGGCCCGGTATTCCTTGACCCGGGCGATGTACTTGTCGGCCCCGGCGTTGTGCCAGCGCCCGGAGAACCAGACGCCCATGCAGCCCCACGCGTCCCCGGCCCTGTACTCGGATCCGCGCTCCACCGTGTTGAGCCAGGTCATCCGGCCCTCGTAGCACTCCCGCCAGACGGCGTACCCGTAGTCGACGTTCATCGCCGAGGACTTCCCGGCGCCCGGGAACGCGGTCACGTTGTAGGGGTACCGGACCTGCAGCAGCCCGTAGCTCTCCGGACAGGTTCCCGGCTTGCCGTCCGCGCCGAGCTTGTGGCCGGCCGGGCAGCGCGAGGCATCGGTGCCCCAGTCGCCCTTGGTGTTCATACGCCACCAGCTCTCCACGGCCACCTGCGCCTTGACCATGTCTTCGTTGATGCCCCACTTGCAGGCGGCCCAGCGCAGGATCTGCCCGGTGGTACCGGTGAAGTTCCCGTTGACGCGGGTGATCAGGCCCTTGGCGCCCGGCACCTTCTTCCCGGCGGTGCGGTTGGCGGTCGCGTTGTCTGCCTTGTTCTCCGCGATGGGCACGGCGCGGACCGCGGTGGCGCACCGCGCACCCGACGGCAGCGCGGCGCCGGGCGCCAGCAACCGGAAACGGCGGGAGGACGTGGTCGTCGTTGTCCTGCTGGGCCTGGCGCTGGTCCTCGTCGGGGACGGCGACGTGAGGGCGCTCGCGGCGGGCGACGGTGCCGGTGACGGGGAATTCGTGTACGTGCCGCCCGCGCTCGGGGTGGTTCCGGTGGCCACCTGGGATGGCCCGAGGAACCAAGCGGCGACGGCCGCGAGCGCGGTCGCCGACACGACGGTCGCCAGCGCCAGGCGCCGGCGGCGGCGCGGGTGCGATGGGGTCATGTTCGATGCTCTCCTTCAGTCATTCCAGTCGGCCCGACGATCTTTAGTGGTTCCGGGGGACCGGAAAGGTTGCTCTTCCGCACCGAGAAATTCAGCGGACTCTTGCGAGGAACCCCAGGGCTTCAGCCCTGGGAGGAATCGCATCCTGAAGTGTGCGGCGCGGAGCGCCGCGGCATCGCTTCGCGGCTCAGACCGTGCTGTCAGTGGCAGCTTGTAGCGTCGTGGGCGTGAAGCTGGTGGTGCAGGTGAAGCTCCTGCCGTCGCTGGAGCAGGCGGCGGTGCTGGGGGTCACCTTGCGTGCATGCAATGAGGCGGCTGATTGGGTGTCCGAAGTCGCTTATGAGCGCCGGGTGTTCCGTAACTTCGAAACACGGTGCGCGACGACACCGACGTGATCGAGCGCCGGACCGTGCTGCGCAACGCCGGTGACCAGCGCGTCGACCTGCTGCGCGCCGATTCCGCCGCCTGGACCTGCCGCCGCTCCCGGTACCGGGATCTGGTGACGTCCCCAAACCTAAGGGTGGAGCGGTCCGGCGCGGACGTGATCACGTCTACCGCGCTCAGACCGCCGATGGCACTCCCGGCCTCGTCGACAGTGCGTAGTAGTTGACCAAGTGGATTCGAGGTTGAGTCCGCGTGCCCTGTTGACATGTACTCGATCGGGCTAACGTAGGAACCTCCATTGTGCAATGTCACGTGTGACTGGTAAGGCAACGCCCCCAAGGAGGCTTCGATGCGAACATTCGTCGCCCTGGCTACCGCGACGGTCGCCACCACAGCCGCCGCGCTGGCCGGTTCCGGCGGGCAGGCCGTCGCCGGTACCCCCGGCACCCGGCAGGCCGCCGGGCCACCGGGCGCCGCCTCGACGATCGGCAACCTCACCGGGTTCAGCGCGGCGGGCGACACGTTCACGATCACCGCGGGAGCGGCCAAGGTCCGGGTGGACTTCGCCCGCGCCGACATCTTCCGTCTCTGGCTCGCCCCCGACGGCACATTCACCGACCCGGTCGGCGCCAAGCTCGCGATCAGCACCGAGTTCGGCACGGTCGACCCGACCTACGTCGACGCGGGCAGCCACTACCGGATCACCACCCGCGCCCTCAACCTGTGGGTCTACAAGAACCCGCTGCGGTTCGCGCTCTACAAGGCCGACAACACCACTCCGATCTGGTCCGAGACCACAGGTCTGACCTGGGACGGAGCGAGCGCCACCCAGACCCTGTCACGAGGCCGCGACGAGCAGTTCTACGGCACCGGGCTACGGCTTGGCGAATGGGCGCTGCGCGACAAAAGCGTCCCGGTGAAGGTCTCCAACACCTGGCGCGAGGGCACCCATGCCAGCCCGGCCCCGTTCTACATGTCCACGAACGGGTACGCGGTCATGCGCAACACCTGGAAGCCCGGCCAGTACAACTTCCTCTCCCCGGTCATGACCAAGCACGACGA
Organism: Streptomyces sp. KR80; assembly: GCF_052245555.1. Lineage (NCBI taxonomy): Bacteria > Bacillati > Actinomycetota > Actinomycetes > Kitasatosporales > Streptomycetaceae > Streptomyces > Streptomyces sp. KR80. The sequence goes on along the minus strand of NZ_JBQQCD010000009.1, from coordinate 178,789 downwards.
GAGGCGCTACGACGCCTACTTCTTCGTCGGGGACACGCCCAAGAACCTCCTGGGCGACTACACCGACGTCACCGGCAAGCCGTTCCTTGCCCCGATCTGGGGCCTTGAACTCGGCAACGCCGACTGCTGGTCGACGTACAACACCGACCCCGAGCAGGGGCCGAGAGGCCGGCCCGGGCATCTGAAGACCCCGGACGTCATCGCCTACGCCCGGGAGGCCCGCGCCAAGGACATGCCGTCCGGCTGGTTCTTACCCAACGACGGGTACGGCTGCGAGTATGAAGAACTGCCCTACATCGTTGGCGAGTTGAAGAAGCTGGGCTTCCAGACGGGCCTGTGGACCCAGCGGAGTCTGTCGAACATCGGCTGGGAGGTCGGCACCGCAGGGACCCGTGCCGTGAAAACCGATGTGGCGTGGGTGGGCGGAGGCTACGAGCCCGCCTTCGACGGCGTGCAGTCCGCCGTCAACGGCATCGAGAACAACTCCGACGCCCGCCGCTTCGTGTGGACCGTCGACGGCTGGGCCGGAACCCAGCGCAACGCCGTCGTCTGGACCGGAGACACCTACGGCAACTTCAGCGACATGCGCTGGCATGTCCCATCCATCGCCGGAGCGGGATTCTCCGGCCTCAACTACGCCGCCGGCGACATCGACGGCATCTACTCCGGCTCGCCGCTCACCTTCACCCGCGACCTGCAGTGGAAGGCCTTCACCCCGGCGTTCATGACGATGTCCGGCTGGGGCTCGACCAACCCGGCCGCCGGGTACAAGGACAAGCAGCCGTGGCGGTTCCCCGACCCCTACCTCTCGGTCAACTGCAAGTACCTGCAGCTGAAGATGCGCTTGACCCCTTACTTCTATACGCACTCGGCCCATGCCTCGCAGTCTGGTGTGCCGACGGTCCGGGCGATGGCTCTGGAGTTCCCCGGCGACGCCGTCTCCCGCGGCAACGCCACCACCCAGCAGTTCATGGCCGGCGACGCCTTCCTCGTTGCGCCCGTCACCTCCGACACCTCCACCCGGAACGACATCTACCTGCCCGCAGGGACGTGGACCGACTACTGGACTGGCAAGACCTGGACCGGACCCGGCTGGATCGATGGTTACCACGCCCCGTTGGACCGGCTCCCGTTGTTGGTCAAGGGCGGATCGATCGTTCCGATGTGGCCCAAGATGAACTACGCAGGGGAGAAGCCCGCGAGCCCGATCACCTTCGACGTCTACCCCCGCGGCTCATCCACCTTCAGCCTGTACGAGGACGACGGGGTCACGCGCAAGCACCGCAGCGGCGAGTCCGCCCGCCAGAAGATCGACGTCACCGCGCCCACCAGCGGGACCGGCAACGTCACCGTCACCGTCGGCGCGTCCCAGGGCTCCTACACCGGCAAACCGGCGTCCCGCCCCTACGAGCTCGTCGAGCACGTGGCCGACGCGCCTTCCACCGTGACCGTGGACGGCACCACGCTGACCCGCCACGCCACCCGTGCCGCCTACGACGCAGCCAGCACCGGCTGGTTCTTCGACCCCGCCGATCGGTCCGGGGCCTTGTACGTCAAGACGGGCACCAAGCCGACCGGGGTGGCGTTCACGGTGACGGCCGCGGGAACCACGCTCCCCACCGGGACGCCCCCGACCGGCGACGGCCCCGGTAACTCGACGAGCGGGCCGATCCAGGGCGTGGGCAGCGGCCGCTGCGTGGACGTGCCGAACTCCAAGCCGACCGACGGCACCCAACTGGCGCTCTGGGACTGCCACGGCGGCCCGAACCAGCGATGGAGCCGCCCGTAGCCAAGAGACTCCCGCACCGTCATCACCACCGGAACCCGCTATCGTCGCTTCCTGCCTGAACGGACCGCGGCGACAGCGCCTTCTTCTCAACCCGGAGTGCCGCCATGGATCGACGCAACTTCCTGATCATCAGCGCCCTCACCCCGCTCGGCGCCACCCTGGCCGCCGAGGGCCGCGCGTCGGCCGCCGACCACACATTCGGCTTCTCAGCGGACGGCAGCCAGTTCCTGCTCGACGGGAAGCCCTTCCAGATCCGCAGCGGCGAACTGCATCCGTGCCGCATCCCGGTGCAGTACTGGCGCCACCGCATCCAGATGGCCAAGGCCATGGGCATGAACACCATCGGCGTGTACCTCATGTGGAACTACCTCGAGGAGCGCCCCGGTGTATTCGATCTGACCACCGACCGGCGCGACTTCGCGGCGTTCATCCGGCTGTGCCAAGCGGAGGGCATGTGGGTGCTGCTGCGCCCCGGGCCGTACGTGTGCGCGGAATGGGACCTGGGCGGCCTCCCCGCCTGGCTGCTCGCCAGCCCCACGGCCAAGCTGCGCGTGCGGGCCTCGCAGGACCCGAACTACATGCCCGCGGTCACCCGCTACATCAACAAGATCGCGCCGGTCGTCAAGCCGCTCCTGGTCAGCAACGGCGGCCCCGTCCTCATGGTGCAGATCGAGAACGAGTACGGCTCGTTCGGCAACGACGCCACCTACCTGGCCGAGATCCGCCAGGCCTGGATCAACGCCGGCATCACCGGCCCGTTCTACACGCAGGACGGCCTGGACCAGGTCAAGAACAATCACACCAACGTGCCCGGCGGGGCTATCGGCTTGTCCGACGGCGACGCCGCGGCCATTGCGGACTGCCGCAGGAGCTTCCCGGCAGTACCCGCGTTCATCGGTGAGTCGTGGGCCGGCTGGTTCACCGCGTGGGGTGACAGCACCTTCGGCGGAATCGGCAAGGACAAGTCCGCCATACTGCGCGGGCTCATGCAGTCGAAGCTGTCGTTCAACATCTACATGATTCACGGCGGTACCAACTACGGCTACTGGGCCGGAGCCAACGCCGACAGCGACGGCAGCAAGTACACACCCGACATCACCAGCTACGACTACAGTGCGGCGATCACCGAGCAGGGACGCCCGACCGCGAGTTACACCGCGTACCGCAACCTCATCGACGGTTATCTGGACGGTTCGCTGCCCTCGATCCCCGCACCCATCGCCACCATCACCCCGAGCCCGGTGACTCCCACGGCGTACGCCTCACTGTGGGACAACCTCCCCACAGCGCTTCCCCCGTCCCAGACGGTCAATACCCAGCCGATGGAGATGTACGGCCAGAACTCCGGCTTCATCCTCTACCGCCGCCGGCTTTCCCGATACAGCGGCGGAACGCTCAATGTCTCGGGCGTGCACGACTACGCCACCGTCTTCCTCAACGGCGCCTACCAGGGCGGCTTCAGCCGGCCCGCGCTGTCCCCGTCGTACGCCGGGCCGTTGAAGGTGACCACCGGCAGCAGCCTGAACCTCGGCGCCGCAAACACCAACCCGACGCTCGACGTCCTGGTTGAGGGCCTGGGCCGGGTCAATTTCGGCCGCTACATCGACCGCAAGGGCATCACCGGGCAGGTGTCGCTGTCCAACGCCGGTTCGCTCAACGGCCCCCTCACCCGATGGCAGACCTACTCGCTGCCCGTCGACGAGAAGTTCGTGGCCGGCCTGCGCCCGACGATCAGCGACCCCAAGAAAGCCGGCCTCTTCTTCCGCGCCACGCTCACCCTCGACAAGGTCGGCGACACCTACCTGGACATGTCCGGCTGGACCAAGGGCGTGGTCTGGGTCAACGGCCGTAACCTCGGCCGCTACTGGTCCATGGGTCCGCAGCAACGCCTGTACTGCCCCGCACCATGGCTGACCGTCGGCCAGAACCAGATCATCGTCTTCGACCTGCACCAGACAACTCCCCAAGCCATCAGCTTCGCCACCGTCCTGCAGAGCAGCTACGTGCTCACCAACCGGCGCAGCGGCAAGGCCCTCGATGTACCCGACGCCTCGACCAGCCAAGGCGTTCAGCTGATCCAGTGGACCCGCCACGACGATGCCAACCAGCAGTGGCGCCTCGCCGCCTTGGGCCACGGGATCAGTACCCTGGCCAACTCCCATTCGGGGCAATGTATCGACGTGCAAAGCGGCTCCACGTCCCACGGCGCCGCCATCGTCCAATGGCCCGCCAACCGTGGCCCGAATCAGCAGTGGCGCGTCACCGACGCTGGTGGCGGCTACGTGAAACTCGTCAGCGTCCACAGCGGCAAGGTCATCGGTGTCGAAGGCAGCTCCACCGCGGACGGGGCGAAGATCACCCAGCAGAACGACACCGGTGACACCAGCCAGCACTGGCGGCTCAACGAGCAGTAGTCCCTCAGCCGCGCCCGCCTCCAGCGGACACCAACCGCAGATCATGCTGCCCGACAGACGCAGAGCAGCCGCAGCGTTAGCCGCTCTGTGCACTCTGGGTTCCGTCCTGGCCGGACCGTCGGTCGCCCACGCGGCCGCCGGTCCAGTGGCGGGACCGGCCGCCGCTCCGGTGGTTTCGACCTGATGGGCTACCTGGGCGCCGGCTCTCCCGACTTCCTGGCCCTGCACAAGTGGAGAATGGCTGGCTGGACGACGCGCAGATCTCCTGCGTCCGGACCGCCGACACGTCCGTGGAGGAGACGCACACCTCCCATCCAGACGCCTGACGGCACCGAAGCGATCGTCGTCCGCTTCGGGACGTCCCGCGCCTACGTACCCGCAGTTGTGGACGTGCAACGGCGGACCGAACCAGCGGTGGACGTACGACTCCACCAGCTAGGCGTTCCGGTCACAGCTCGGCGACTACGCGCCGGACCCGGACGCCGACGACGCCGCCGAGGACCCGACGGAGGTTACCCGCGGGGCATGTGGCGTACGCCCACGCCTCGCGGATTTGGGCCGGGTGACCTCGTCCGGGACTGAACCGCCGGTCAGCGTGTGTATGGCCCCCTGCCTGCCGATTCCTCGGCGCATGCAGGGCCAAATTCGTCTCCAGCAATCGCTTGCACGTCTCTTGACGTGGACGCGTCGACGGTGTGCTCTGGTTCGGTGTTAGGAAAGTTTCCTAACTAGGAGATCGCGAGATCAGAACGCCGTACGCACAGCCCCATCACCCCTCGTCCCGCAACGAAAGTGGGAGGGATCCGTGGCACCAATCTCCCGTCGGTCGCGCAGAGCGATCGGCCCTCTCGTGGCTGCGGCCATCGCAGCGTTAACCGTGGCCCTGCCGACCGTGAGCAATGCCCAGCCCGCAGCGCGGACCTCAGCAACGGACTACGAGGCCGAGTCCGGGACCGTCTCCCAAGGCGCCGTCGAGTCCAACCACACCGGCTTCTCGGGCACCGGTTTCGTCAACTTCCAGGCCGTGACGGGCGCGTATGTCGAATTCACCGTCGACTCCGCACAGGCCGCCAACGCCACCCTGGACTTCCGGTACGCCAACGGCTCCCCCGCCGGCCGCCCGATGGACATCACCGTGAACGGCACCACGGTCGCCGACAACCTCGCCTTCCCGGTCACCGGCGCCTGGACCACCTGGAAGACCGCCACCGCCAACGCCGCGCTCAAGGCGGGCAGCAACAAGATCCGCGCCACCACGGCCGCGACCGACGGCCCCAATCTGGACAAGCTCACGGTCACCGCGAGCGGCCCGGCCGACACCGAAAAGCCGACGCCGCCCGCGAACCTGCGCAAGGACAAGGAGCCGACGGCGAGCACCGTCTCGCTGGCCTGGGACGCGTCCACCGACAACATCAAGGTCACGGCCTACGACATCTACCAGCACGGCCAGCTGATGAAGAGCGTCGACGGGGCGACCCTCGCCGCCACGGTGGAGGGCCTCAACCCCGAGACCTCGTACGACTGGACCGTCTTCGCCCGTGACGCAGCCGGCAATGTGTCGGCCGCGAGTAACGCTGTCACCATCGCGACGCGGCCCGCACCGCCGGACACCGAGGCGCCGAGCATCCCGGGCGATCTTCGCTCCACCGGCAAGACCGCGACCAGCGTCGACCTCGCCTGGAGCGCCTCCACGGACAATGTGAAAGTCACCGGGTACGAGATCTACCGTGACGGCGCGGCCGCCGGAACCTCCGACTCCACCTCGACGACCGTCGCGGGCCTGAAGGCCAACACCGCGTACAAGTTCAAGGTCAGGGCCTTCGACCTGAAGGGCAACAAGTCGGAGTTCAGCCCGGAGATCACCGTCACCACCGGTGGAGGCCTGCCCGGTGGCACCCCCGACCCCGGCACCGTCTCCACCCTCGCCAGTGGCGTGGACGTCGCCTGGGGCCTGGGCTTCCTGCCCGACGGCACGGGCATCTACACCGAGCGGAACACCTTCAACGTGTACAAGCTCACCAAGGCGGGCCAGAAGACCCTCCTCGGCAAGGTGCCCAACTCCCAGACCACGGGCGGCGAGGGCGGCCTGATGGGCGTCGAGATCAGCCCGAGCTTCACCACCGACCACTATCTGTACTTCCTGCACACCTCCTCCGACGGCAACCGGATCGCGCGGATGAAGCTGGAGGACAACGCGCTGAGCGGCTACACGGTTCTGCTCGGCGGCATGGAGAAGAGCCGCTTCCACAACGGCGGCCGGCTCCGCTTCGGCCCCGACGGCAAGCTGTACGCGTCGATGGGCGACGCCCAGTCCAGCTCCCGGGCGCAGGACAAGAACTCGCTCAACGGCAAGATCCTGCGCATCAACCAGGACGGCTCCATCCCGTCGGACAACCCGTTCGGTAACGCCGTCTGGTCGCTCGGCCACCGCAACCCGCAGGGCCTCGACTTCGACTCCAAGGGCCGGCTGTGGCAGGCGGAGTTCGGCAACAGCAACATGGACGAGGTCAACCTCATCCAGAAGGGCGGCAACTACGGCTGGCCCCACTGCGAGGGTACGAGCGGCAGCTGCTCCGGCTATATCGCCCCGAAGAAGACCTGGTCGACCTCATCCGCCTCGCCCAGCGGGCTGACGATCATCAACGACCACGTCTTCGTCGCGACGACCCGTGGCGAGCGCGTCTACCGGCTGCGGATCGACGCCGGCTCCAACCTGGTCGAGCAGAAGACGTACTTCCAGGGGACGTACGGCCGGCTGCGCACCGTCGAGGTCGACCACGACGGCGACATCTGGCTCACCACGTCCTCGGACAAGGACGGCACGAGCGGCAACGACCGGATCCTGCTGATCGACATCGTCTACTCGGGCGGCGGCGGCGATCCGCAGCCGGGCGAGTTCAAACTGACCAGCAGCGCCTTCAACGACAACGCCACCATCCCGGCCAAGTACACCTGTGCCGGGGACGGCTCGGCGGGGCAGGACACGTCGCCACCGCTGGCGTGGGGCGCGGGAAGCTCCGGGGCGAAGAGCTACGCGATCGTCTTCGCCGACGTCGCGAACGGCGGCAACAAGCTGCACTGGGCGATCTGGGACATCCCGGCGGCGAAGCTCTCGCTCCCGGAGGGGCTTGGGGCGGGCTACAACGTCCCGGACCAGGACGGTGCGAAACAGAAGGCCATGGGCAGCGGGGCCAATTCGCAGAAGTACTTCGGTCCGTGCCCGGGCGGCTCCACGCACCCGTACACCTTCACCCTGTACGCGGTGAACACAGCGACCGTGCCAGGGCTCACCTCGAGCTCGTCGATGGCCCAGATCGAAGCGGCGATCAAGAACGCGAGCACCGCGAATGTGAAGCTGCGCGGTAACTCCAACGCCAGTACGTAAGCGAGCGAGGGGTGGCCGCCTTCGCTTCGGCCACCCCTCGAACATCACGGTGGATGCGTAGAGCATCCGCCCATGCCACACACCTCAGAAAGGCAGGTACGGCTCATGCATGACACCAAGGAGATATCGGAGGAGACCGTCAACTGGCGGACTCCCGAGTTCGAGGTCATCGAGACCGCGCTCGAAGTCACCGCCTACGCCCTCACCGACCGGTAGACCCGCCGCCATGCTGCTGCAGGTGCTCGGCACCGCGGCAGGCGGCGGACTGCCCCAGGGGAACTGCGCGTGTCCCGGCCGCGCCGCGGCACGCGCCCACCCGCACCCGCACCGGCGCCGTCGCCACGCCTCACCGCTGCTCGAGGAGTGGGGCACTCGAGGCGCCGCCGACCGTACGCGACCTCGTGGACCGTCCCCGTATCTCCGAACCCGTCGCGGCCCCCGCGTACGCCTACCGCAAGGAGGAGGCACCATGAAGCGATTGACAACCCTGCTGCTGGCAGCCGCGCTCGCGGGCAGCACCCTGTCCGCCGTGCCCGCAGCCGCGGACCCCGCAGCCCAGGCCGCGCCCGTACGGTACGAGGCCGAGGACGCCCTCATCAGCCAGGGCGTCGTGGAGCAGAACCACACCGGATTCACCGGGTCCGGATTCGTCAACTACGACAATCCGGCCGTCGGTGACGGCTCCGCCGCCACGGACTGGTCGGTCGCGATGGTCGAGTCCACGATGGCGCGCTACTCCCCGGGCTCCATCGGCGGCTGGTCTTACCCCGTCGGGCTGTACCTCTACGGCCAGTACCTCGTCTATCAGCGCACCCACGACGCCCGCTATCTGTCGTACATCAAGAGCTATGTCGACCGCTTCGTCGACAGCAGCGGCAATATCGGGCAGAGCTTCAACAACCTCGACAGCATGCAGGCCGGCCGGCTGCTGAACATCCTCCACCACGAGACGGGACAGCCGCGCTACAAGAAAGCCGCGCAGAAGATCCGAACCCGTCTGAACACCTATCCCCGGACCTCGGAGGGCGGATTCTGGCATTCGACATCGGATTCCCGGCGCAGCCAGCTGTGGGCCGACGGCGTCTACATGGTGAATCCGTTCCTCGTCGAGTACGGAAAGGAATTCGGCGACTCGACGTACGCGAGCAATGAGGCGACAAAACAGCTCGCCGTCTACGGCAAGCATCTGCAAGTCGCGAACGGACTGCTGAAGCACGCCTGGGACGAGTCGCGCGACGCGAGCTGGTCCAACCCGCAGACCGGTCTCGCGCCCGAGCACTGGTGCCGCGCGATCGGCTGGTACTCCATGGCGATCGTCAATGTGCTGGACGCCGTACCGGCCGACCACCCGCGCCGGACCGAACTCCTCACCCTGCTGCGCAATCTCGCCGCGGGCATCGAGAAATACCAGGACCCGGCCACCGGCCGCTGGTTCCAGGTCGTCGACAAGGGCTCACGCCCCGACAACTGGACCGAGACGTCCTGCTCCAGCATGTTCACCTTCGCCCTCTCCCGCTCGGTGCAACAGGGATATGTGGACGCGCATTACGCACAGGTGGCGCAGCGTGGATATCAGGGCGTGCTGGCGAAGGTCTCGCTCGGCGGCGACGGCCGCACCAATCTCACCGAGATCTCCATCGGGACGAATGTCGGCAACTACAGCTACTACATCAACCGGGAACGGAGGACGAATGACTTCCACGGTCTCGGCGCCTTTCTCATCATGAACGAACAACTCCGGGCGAGGTGAGAGGAATGAGCGCATCCCGAAGAGCGGTACTGGGCGCGGCCCTCGGTGGCGCCGTCGCGGCAGGACTGCCCGCGACCGCGGCTCCGGCGAGTGCCGCCTCCTGGCAGCTGCGCTGGTCGCCGTCCGCGAGCAGCGACGCCGTCCCGTTGGCGTACCGGATCGCGATCGACGCGCTGCGGGCCGTCGCCGAATCGACCGTCCACTCCACGTAAGCACCCGTCATGTTGGGCGTGTTGACGAAGCCCGTGCCGGAGAAGCCGGTGTGGTCGGAGTCGACGGTCGAGCCCGCCGAGTACGTGGCGTTCTCCGCCTCGTACCGGGTGGTGGGCGCGGGGCCGCCGCCGGCGGATCCGCCGTTCGCCTGTGCGGCCGAGACGCGCCTGCGCTGCCGGAGAGCGGTGCCGGCACCCGAACGCCACTCACCTGCCGCGTGCGGTCGTGTGCGTACCAGTTGGCTCGGGTGAACGCTCGTTTCGCCGCGAAGACGATGGCGGACACCGTGTACTCGGCGACTGGCACCGTGTTCGCCTGTGCGGCCGACGAGACTGTGACGCCGTTGGCAACGACTGCGGAGTCGACATGTCCTTTCACCGACCCGGCCGCGTGGATCACGGCACGCAGCCGCGGCGCGGTGGCGAGCACGGCACTGTCGATGCGCGGGCAACCCCAGCCGGTCACCAGCACGTCCACGTCGCGCAGGACGGACGCGGCTTCCTTCGTCTCGAAGGACGTGAGGGCTGGACCCGGTTCCAGCCGCACCAGGGTTCGCAGCCGGTCCATCAGATCCGCGGGGAACAGGTCCGGCAGCGCCCATGGCTGCATGGCGAGAACCGCGACAGGGCGTTTCGGCGCGGATGGATCCCCCTCCGTGAAACGTGGATGACGTAAAACGCTTTACCAAGTCAGAAGCCTTGGTTGTCAAAGGATACGACACCCACGGTTGACCCGGGGATGTAAGCGTTTTATCTTCGTGGTCACTCTGTTTCGGTCGAGGACGATCGTGACGATGGGGGGCCACCGAAGGTGAGTGCGGTCGAAACCAGGCGGCCATCCCGCGAGGTGCGCCGGGAGGCGCCACGCGCCCGAGAACCGGGACACCGCCGGCGGATCCGCCGAGACTGGGCACTGCTGGTCGTGATGGCGCCCGGCATGCTCTACTTTCTGATCTTCCACTACGGCGCGCTGTTCGGCAACGCGCTGGCCTTCGTCGACTACGTACCGTTCCTGGGCCTCGTGGACAGCGAGTGGGTCGGGCTGACCAACTTCCAGCAGATATTCGGCGATCCGCAGTTCTGGAACGCGGTCGCGAACACGATCGTGATCGCCGCCCTCCAACTGGTGTTCTTCTTTCCGGCTCCGCTTGCCCTGGCACTGCTGCTGCACAGCCTGGTCGGCTCGACCGTCAAACGGTTCGTGCAGAGCGTGGTCTACCTGCCGCACTTCCTGTCGTGGGTGATCGTCGTGGCCCTGTTCCAGCACATGCTCGGCGGCGCCGGGGTGGTCAACGGCTGGCTGGGCGAGCTGGGTCTCGGGGCGATCCACGTCATCGGCAACCCGGACGCGTACAAGCCACTGGTGGTCGTGCAGCTGATCTGGAAGGAGTGTGGCTGGGCCACGATCATCTTCCTGGCCGCACTGTCCCAAGTGGTCGACCAGCAGTACGAAGCGGCGGCACTGGACGGTGCCGGCTGGTGGCGCAGGCTCTGGCACGTGACGCTGCCGGGTATCCGCCCGGTGATCGTGCTGCTGCTGGTGCTGCGGCTGGGCGAGTTCCTGGAAGTCGGCTTCGAGCAGTTCTTCCTGCAGCGGCAGGCGGTCGGGCCGGAGGCGGGCGAGGTGCTCGACACGTTCGTGTACTCCACCGGCTTCGCCAACGGCGAGTTCGGCTACGCGGCCGCCGCCGGGCTGTTCAAGGGCCTCATCGGCGTCGCGCTGGTGTATACGGCCAACAGGGTCGCGCATCGGCTCGGTGAACAGGGGGTGTACCAGCGTTGAGGGCGACATATTCGGCATGGCAGGGCAGACCGGGGCCGGGGATGCGGACCGCGAAGGCGGTGGCACTCGCCGTCGTCGTGCTGCTCGTGCTGTTTCCGTTGTGGACGGTCGTGGCGACGAGTCTCGCCTCGCCCCGGGATGTGGTCGCCAACGGCGGCTGGGTGGTGTGGCCGGAGCGGTTCACGTTCGGCGCGTATTCGGAGATCCTGGACGGCGGAGTCGTGACGCGAGCGCTGCTGGTCAGTGCCGGCGTCACGGTGATCGGCACGGCGCTCAGCCTGGCCTGCACGGTATGTCTCGCGTACGCGCTGTCGCGGCCCCACGTCTACGGCGGCCGGCCGATGTTGCTGCTGATCCTGTTCACGTTCCTGTTTCCGCCAGGGATGATCCCGCTGTTCCTGGTGGTGCGCACCACCGGCCTGTACGACTCCTACGCCGCGTTGATCCTGCCGTTCCTGATCAACGTGTTCAACCTGGTCGTGATGCGGGGCTTCTTCCAGTCCATCCCGGCCGAACTGCTGGAGGCCGCCCGCATCGACGGCGCCGGCGAACTGACCATGCTGTGGCGCGTCGTGTTACCGCTGTCCAAGGCGGTGCTGGCGGTGGTGAGCCTGTTCTACGCGGTCGCCTACTGGAACCGCTTCTTCGAAGCCATCATCTACTTCAACGACCAGACGAAGTGGCCGATCGGCACCGTGCTGCGCCAGTACGTCACCGGCGGCGCCGACCTCACCGGTGAGTCGACGGTCATGTCCGCTCCGCAGTCGACACAGATGGCGGTTGTCGTTCTGGCCACCGCGCCCATCGTGTGCATCTACCCGTTGCTCCAACGCTATTTCGTCAAAGGCGTGCTCACCGGCGCCGTCAAGGCCTGATCCAACCCTCAAGAGAGGATGGAGCCACGCATGACTTCTCACCTCCGCCGACGGTCGTTCCTGAAAATCGCCGGTGCCGGTGCGGTCGCCACCGTGGCCGGCCCCGCGTTCGCCGGCTGCGGCAGCGGATCCACCGGCGATGTCGGCAACGCCGGCAAGGACGTGGTGCCGTGGCCCGCATACGTGCCTTTCTCGGGCCCGAAGCCTGATGCGCCCGGCGACAAGTCCGGCGTACAACCGCTGTACCTGAACTACCCGCAGAGCCTGGTCCGGTCGGTGCCGGAAGCACCGGGTGACGGCTCGGACGTCACCGCGATGGTCATCACCTACGGCGCCCCGCCCAAGCCGTTGGAGAGCAACCGGTTCTGGCAGGCGATCAACAAGGCGCTGAACGTCAACCTCAAGATCGTGGTCGTCCCGGACGCCGAGTACGGCCAGAAGATGGCGACGCTCATGGCCTCCGGTGACGACCTGCCCGACATCATCATGTTCAGCAATCTCCAGCTGCCCCGCTCGCACGAGTTCGTCCAGACCCGGTGTGCCGACCTGTCCGACTTCGTCGGCGGGGACGCGGTCAGGGACTACCCCAGCCTGGCCAACATCCCCACGTACGCCTGGCAGGGCATGGGCCGCATCGGCGGCCGGATCTACGGCGTGCCGCTCGAGCGCCCGAAGCCGGGCAACAGCCTCTATGTCAACCGCACGGCGTTCCAGGAGGCCGGTGTCCCGCGGGAGTGGGGCACGGAGGAGTTCGTCGCCGCATTGACCCGGCAGTCGGGCAGCGGGCGGTGGGGCATCGGCGGCTCCAAGAGCCTTTTCGGCAGCTTCGGCTCGATCGCCTACCACGCCGGCTCGCTCGGTGCGCCGAACGCCTGGGAGCTGCGCGACGGCCGGTTTGTCAGCACCCTCACCACACCTCAGTTCGAGGAGGCGCTCGGGGTGATGCGCCGGCTCGCCGAGAAGGGCGCCTACCACCCGGACAGCCTCACGATCAGCGCGACGGACCTGAAGACCTTCTGGTACAACGGTTCCGTCCTGTCGCTCACCGACGGTTTCGGTGCGGTGGCGATGGAGACGATGGCCGGCATCAACCGCCGGTTCGAGTTCGACCTCGCCCGCCCGTACGGGCCGAACGCGACACCCTGGCAGGGCACCGGCATCTTCGGCTACGTCACGTTCAAGAAGGCCAGTGCCGACCGGATCAAGCTGCTGCTGCGCATCTCCAACTACCTCAGCGCCCCGTTCGGCACCACCGAGTACGAGCTGGTCAACTACGGCGTGGAGGGTGCGCACTTCACCAAGGACTCCGGCGGAATCAAGACCACTGAGCTGTACCAGGTGGAGAACAGCGTCAACCTGCCGGTCAAGTACCTCGGGGTCGCGCCGGCCGTGCTGCACCTGCCTGGCTACCCGGAGGCGGCCAAGGCCGTCCACGAGTGGGAAAAAGCGGTGCTGCCCAAGAGCGTGGCCGACCCGGAGACCGGTCTGCGGTCCGCGACCCGCACCAGCAAAGGCGCCGAGCTGACCCGGACCGTCGGCGACGCGATCGGGGCCATCGTGTTCGGCCGCAAGCCGATGTCCGCCTGGAAGGACGCGGTCACCCAGTGGCGGCAGGCCGGCGGCGACAAGGTCGCCGACGAACTGGCCAAGGAGTACGCCGCCGCCAGGTGAGCCCGCCGTCCAGGCGTCAGGACATGCGGGGACGGACCGAATCGCGTATCACCAGGTGCGTCCCGAGGACGACGTGCGGAGGTGTGCCGCCGCGTGCCTCGTGCTCCAGCGCGAGGCGCACGGCGGTGCGCCCGACCTCCTCGTGCGGCAGGTGCACGGTGGTCAGGTTGAGGTCGAGCGAGGGCTGAAGATCGTCGAATCCCACCATCGACACGTCGTCGGGCACCCTGAGCCCGTGATCGGCCAGTGCCCGGCAGGCGCCGCCGGCGATGAGGTCGTTGAGGGCGAAGACCGCGGTGAAGTCGCGAGGACCGGTGGCCAGCCGCTCCTTCATCATCCGGTAGCCCTCGTGCCATTCCATCGTGCCCTCGACCTCCAGCGCCGGGTCGTGCGGCACGCGGTGCGCGGCCAGCGCCCGGCGGTACCCGGCCATCCGGCCTTCGGACGTGGTGTAGCCGGGACGGTGGCCGAGGCACAGGATCCGCTCGTGTCCTGCGGACAGCAGGTGGCTGGTCGCCGCGTACGCGCCACCGGCGTTGTCGTACTCCACGACGACCGCGGGCACATCGGGGCCGAGCGTCGGGCGGCCGCACAGCACCAGCCGGGAACCGATGGCGGCCAGGGCGTGCGCGTACTGGCTCATGCGCTGCCGGTACTTCTCGTCGGCAACCACGTTGCCGACCAGGATGACCGCCTCGGCGTGCTGCCCCCGCATGAACTTCACCATGGCGAGCTCGCGCTCGGGGTCACCGCCGGTCGTGCCGATCAGGCACAGCCGGCCTTCGACGGCGGTCTGGGCCTCCACGCCCTGGGCGACATGCGCGTAGTGCGGCGAGATCACCGAGTTGAGCACGATAGCGATGCTCTTGGCGGGTGTGCCCGCAAGGGCACGGGCGTGGGCATTGGCCACGTAGTCCAGTTCTTCGACGGCGCGCATGACGCGCTTGCGGGTGGCGGGTGAGGCCGGGTAGTCGCCGCTCAGGATTCGCGAGACGGTGGCGACGGACACGCCGGCCCGGTCCGCCACCTCGCGGATCGTGGACCGCCGTCGGCCGTCCCCGGGTTCACTCGCCCGTCGCGCCATCGTCCACCGGTCTTCCCGTCACCGCAGTATCGGGAGCATTGTTTCAGAAAACGGTTACTGAATCATCTATACCCCGTGGCAGCGGCGTCATCCGCCGGCCAGCGCACGGGCGCGCCGTCCACGGGGTAGCGCGCGTAGGTCACTCGGGCACCGAGCACGACCTCGATCCGCTCCCCGTCCGGCAGTCGCACCATGACCCGGTCGCCGTCAACGGACGCAGTGATCCACGCTCGCAGCGCGGCGGGATCGACACGATCGCCAGTGAGCACGATCAGCGAGACGTAAAGGGCGGTCCCGCCAGGATGGTCAGGCGCCACCAGATGCGGCGTGGCGGAGCACACGCCGAACGCGTTGGCGTCCACGGCTTCCACGGTCGCGGCAGCACGGAAACCGTGCAGGGCGACGACGACGCTGGTCAGACCGTCCGGCCGACTGACCTGGCCCCATCGGCGACCGGTGCGGACCGCCGGTGGGTGAGGACCGGCCAGCGCGTAGCCACCATCCCGGACGACGTGGCCAGGCGGGGCAGTCACGCGGTGGACGCGCAGTTCCCGCGGTCCCCGCACGATCGACGCCGTCTCCACCCGCACCGGGCCGTCCTCGTACGCCGACGCGGCGAACCGGTCGTCGACGGCGATCGGCTCGATGCGCCGGCGCCGAGAGGCGACGCCGTCTGGCCCGATCACAGCGAGATGACCGTCCACCGCCCGCACACGAGCGTCTTCACTGACTTCGGGAGACGCATGCGATGCGTACCCGAACCGGGTGTAGTGCGGGTCCTCGATCCCGTCAGCGGGCAGGTGGCGCGCCCGGTCGCTGCCGTGGTTGACCACGCGCACCACCCCGTCGTGGCGGGTGGCGTGCAGTAGCCAGCCAGGGCCTGGCATCGCGACGACCTGGTCGCCGTCGTCGATCGGCGCGGCGCTCTCCCGCACTGTCCACACCGGATGGTCCGCGGGCAGCAGCAGTCCGAGAAACGCCTTGCTGGCCCAGTACGGCGAGGCCGGACCGGAGTAGTGCTGGGTGCACGGCAGGAAGCGGTCGTACCAGCCAAGGCCGAGCAAGCCGCGCTCGTCCGGCACGCCGCGCTCGACGAAGTGCCGCAGTACGCCGCTGGCGATCCGCCGGGAGCGGCCGGCGGGCAGCGGGGTCGCGTCCATCAACTCGCCCAGCCACAGCGGCGCGACGCAGGCGAACCGGTAGCTCAGCGACCGCCCCTGATGCACCGGCGCGCCGTCACCGGCGAACATGTGCTGGTACTGCTCCAGGAAAACACGCAGCCGCTCCCGGTACACCTCCCCGCGGCGCCGGTCGCCCGACATCCGGGTCCACAGCAACGGGTATAGGTGCAGGGCCCACCCGGCGTAGTAGTCGAAGCTCCGCCCGGCGCCGTCGGTGTACCAGCCGTCGCCGACGTACCACTGTTCGATCCGGTCGAGCCCGTCCTCGATCCCGGCCGGGTCGTGCGGTCCGCCGACATTGGCGAGGAACTGCTGAACCACCACGGGGAACAGCACCCAGTTGCTTTGCCACGTCCGTTTGCCCACCACGCCGGCGAGCCAGGCCACGACACGTTCCCGCACCGAGGAATCGAGCCGGTCGAACAGCCAGCGGCGGGTCTCGTGCAGTGCCAGCGCGACCGAGGCCGCTTCCACGAGCTGTTGCGAGCAGTCAGCGGGCACCGGCCATGCGTACCGGTGGCCGGGATCGGTGCCGTGGGCAAGGCCGTCCGCATACCGCTCGATGAGTTCCGCGGGTACGTCACCACCGGCGCCGGCGATGCGGAAGGCCGCGAGCAAGAAGGTCCTGGCGTATCCCTCCAAACCGTCGCTGTGCAAGCCTGCGCGGCCTGGTCGCCCCGGCAGGCGGTACTGGGCGCGGCCCGGCGTGGCGTAGGGCGCTACGGCGTCCAGCAGGTGATCGGCCACCGCTTCCCAGTGCGCCCTGGTCCACCCCGTGTAGGGCGACAGCAGTCCGTCGACCGAAGGAAGTCGGACATGAGTTAAAACGTTTGTACCGATAGCTCGAGCTTAAGGCTGAGTCGCGACACAATCAACGCCGTTACTGACAACGAAAAATAGACCTGTGGGCCTTGACACGATCAAGAAACCCTTGGTTCGCTGCCATCAGCGGTAGTAAACGTTTCAACACCGTCTCAGGTGGAGGGCACCGATGCCCGAACTTTCCCGCTGCACCCTCCTGGGCGCCGCGATCACCGGCGCGGCAAGCCGGCTGCGCGCACCCTGGCAGGCCACCGCCGCGCCGGGAGGTCAGCCACCCGCAGCGACCCCCGCCGCGGACGCGGGGGTGTCGCTGCGCTGGCTGGAAAACGAGGTGCCCCAAGCGCTCGTCGGCACCACCTGGGGCGTGCCGTGGCCACGGGGCGCCCTGCCCGGCGGCGCAGAGTTGTCCCTCACCACCGCCACGGGCCAAGCCGTGCCGGTGCAGTCGTGGCCGATCGGGTTCTGGCCGGACGGCACGGTCAAGTGGACCGCACACCCGATCGGCACGGAGGTCACGCCGGCGGCCGTCCGCACGCCACCGTTGATCGTCGCCCTGCCGGCCCACCTGCACGGCGCCGGTGTCTTCGGCACCTGCGCCTGCCGCACCGCTGCGCCAGGGTCACGGCGCAGACCGGTGATGCCGCGGATGGCCTCGCCGAGCACGCCGTCGCCGCGGCGACCTGATGCGCGATCTCGTCGACGTCGATCGCACGTTCCTCGTCCTCGCTCCGCTCCGCAAGATCCGCACCGAGCCGTACGAACCGGATCCCCACGCGCTGTCCGTCTCGCTCGGCACCGACTGGAGCGGTCTCGCCGCCGCCTTCCTCACCAAGTGGGAGCGCGGCGGGGACCCGGTCGCGCTGCGCAAGCTGCAGGCCGGCGCCCGCAACATCAGGGCTCTACCCAACGGTTTCATCCAGGGCAACGGTCTGTACGACTTGGACACCGGAGCGTTCACGCCCGCAGAACCCGCGGTCTCCGTGGGATCGCTCGGCGCGGTGTTCGGCCTTGTCGAGATCTGCAGCGAACTCGTCAGCCTGCTCGACATCCCGGAGTTCACCGAGGCCTGGGTGCAGTACTGCCGGCTGTACAACGCCACGGCCGAGGAGCAGCGGGCCGAGACCGGCCAGTCGTTCGGCAGCCTGAACCTGCGGCAAGCCCACTCCCGGCTCGGCGTGTACGCCGCAGCGAAGACCGGCAACGCCACGCTGGCCGCCAGGGCGTGGCAGGAGTCCTACGCAGGCCACGCCGGCTATCCGCGCGACGCTCCCTGGAGCACTGTGCGGGTCGAGGGCCCTGCCGTGCACAAACCGGTGGACGAGGCGAGCTTCGTGTCCACGAACGCCACCGCGCAGGACGGCCTGGCCGCGATCTCGTGCCTGGCGCTGGTCGATGACCACCTGCCCTGATCCTGCACGGGGAGGATTCATGAAACAGTCCATCAAGGCTTGCATAGCCGCGGCCGCAGTCCTGCTCCTGTCCGCCACGGCGGCGGCGTCCTCAGGCGCCGCGGGCGCCGCGACGCCGGCTGACGGCGTCGCGCCGGCGGCCGCCAGACCGATGGAGAACCTCGGCCGCGGCGTCGTGGCCGTGCGGTCGAGCAACACCGGTGTTCTGGTCTCCTGGCGGCTGTTGGGGCTCGACCCGGACGGCATCGGGTTCAACGTGTACCGGTCCACCGCCGCAGGCCCCGAGGTCAAGCTCAACTCCGCGGTCCTGACCGGAGGCACCAACTTCGTCGACTCGACGGCCGACTTGACCCGGTCGAACAGCTACCGGGTACGGCCCGTGGTCAACGGCGCGGAGCAGCCACCGAGCGGCGCCTTCACGTTGACCGCCAACCACGCCGTCGAGCCGGTCGTCCGCTTACCGCTGCGCGCCGGTGGCCCGGTGAAGTTCGTCTGGGTCGGTGACCTCGACGGCGACGGTGAGTACGACTTCGTGCTGGATCGCCAGACATCGCCGCAGACACTCGAGGCCTACCGGCGCGACGGGCAGCTCCTCTGGTCGGTCAACATGGGACCGAACAGCACCAACCAGAACAACATCGAAGGCGGATCGTCCACGATCAACGTCGGCCACAACGACGGCGTCACCGTCTACGACTTCGACAGCGACGGCCGCGCCGAGGTCGCCGTGCGGATCGCCAACGGCGTCCGCTTCGGCAACGGCACCACGTTCACCAACAGCGACAACAACCGTCAGTTCATCGCGATTCTCGACGGCATGACCGGGGCGCCCCGCGCCACCGCTCCCGTGCCGACGGACTACCTGCGGGACGGCCCGATGTACGCCCGGTTCGGCGTGGGCTACCTCGACGGGTCCCGGCCCAGTCTGGTCGCCTTCATGAAGAACCGGATCGGCAACGGGGCGTTCAACCTCATGATGGGCGCCTGGCAGTTCACCGGCCAGTCCCTGACCCAGCAGTGGAAGTGGCTGCGCGGCAACCAGAACACACCCGACGGGCACAACACGCGCGTCGTCGACGTCAACGGCGACGGGACCGACGAGGTCGCCGAGATCGGGTTCGTGCTCAACGGGAACGGCACCCTGCGGTACTCACTGGGGCCCGCGGGCATCATCCACGGCGACCGCTTCCACATCGCCAAGATGGACCCCAACCGCCCAGGCCTGCAAGGCTACGGCGTCCAACAAGACAACCCCAGCGGTCTGCGCGAGTACTACTACGACGCCACCAACGGCTCCATCATCTGGCGACACATCGCGTCCGGCACCGCCGACGTGGGACGCGGCATGGCCGGCGACATCGACCCGCGGTTCCCCGGCATGGAGGTCTGGTCCTTCTCCGGCCTCTACAACGCACCCGCCAACCGCCTCACCGAACCGAACACCTCGCTGCGGCCATGGCCGCAACTGGGCCTGTGGTGGGACGGCGACATCACGATGGAACTGCTCAACGACGGCAAGTTCGAGAAGTGGAACCCGAACAACCCCACGCCCACCAACAGCCTGCCACGGCTGCTCACCACCTCGAACTACGGCGCAGTCGACGCAAGCCAGAACGTCCAGCCCACGTTCTACGGCGACATCCTCGGCGACTGGCGTGAGGAAGCTGTTTACACCAACGCGAGCTACAACCAGCTGATCATCTTCACCACCGATCACCCGACGAGCACAGGGCTGTACACGCTCGCGCACAACCCCGCCTACCGCAACGCCATGACGCTCAAGGGGTACATGCAGTCCCACCACGTCGACTACTTCCTCGGTGCCGGCATGACCCGGCCACCGCGGCCGAACATCACCTACCCCGGGAGATGACTCTGTGAGAACCGCGAAGTTCGTCACCCCTGCCCTCCTGTTCTCGGTGGTCACGGCGAGTTCCATCGCGATGGTCGCCGGCTCGGCGTCCGCGAGCGATGCGGCGGCCGGAAACGTCTACTACGTCGCCCCGAACGGCAACGACAGCGCAGCGGGTACGCAGGCCGCTCCGTGGGCCTCGATCGCCCGTGCGCAGGCCGTCGCCAAGGCAGGCGACACGGTTTACTTCCGGGGCGGCAGGTACGCCTACACCCGCGCGAACAGCGCCTGCTCGAGCCAGACGGCCAGAGTCGACGCGATCACCCTGAACAAGAGCGGCAGCTCGGGCAACCTGATCCGGTACTGGGCCCATCCGGGCGAGAAACCAGTCTTCGACTTCTCGCGAATGAGGGACAACTGCCGTATCAAGGGCTTCAACGTCACCGGCAGCTGGATCCACCTCAAAGGACTGGAAGTCACCGGCGTACCGCAGAACAACAACCGCAACGCCGAGTCCTGGGGGATCTGGGTTTCCGGCAACAACAACATCTTCGAGCAGATCAACACCCACCGCCACATGGGAACCGGCCTGTTCATCAACGGCGGGGGCGGCAACCTCGTCCTCAACTCGGACTCGCACGACAACTACGACCGGCGCAGCAATGACAAGCCCGGCGAGAACGCCGACGGGTTCGGTTCGCACTACACGCCGGCCGGCCGGCCCGCGAACGTGTTCCGGGGTTGCCGCGCGTGGTGGAACTCCGATGACGGGTTCGACCTCATCTCCACCTACTCGCCGGTGATCATCGAGAACTCGTGGGCGTGGCGCAACGGATACGTGCCGGGGACGACGACGCCCTCCGGCAACGGAGCCGGGTTCAAGGTGGGTGGCTTCGGTCGCGAGTACGACGCCAGGGCGGTGAAGCACACCGTCCGCTTCTCGGTGGCGTTCCTCAACAAGGCCGCGGGTTTCTACTCCAACCACCATCCGGTGGCCAACGACTACTTCAACAACACCGGCTACGGAAACCACCCCAGCTTCGACATGCGGGGGATCAACTCGAGCGGTGCCTCCGTCGGCCGGGGCAACCTGCGCAACAACATCGCATACACCGGCACGCTGCTGGCGAACATGAACGGTACGACGGCCTCGCACAACTCCTGGAACCTCGGTGTTCCGTTGTCGGACGCGCAGTTCCGGAGTGTGTCGACGTCCGGCTGGGACGCACCCCGCCAAGCCGACGGCAGTCTGCCCGTGCTGCCACATCTCCGCCTTGCCGCGGACAGCGCGCTGATCGACAAGGGCACCAACGTGGGACTGCCCTTCAGCGGGAGTGCGCCGGATCTCGGCGCCTTCGAGAACGATGGAAGGTGACATCATGAGGCAAACATCGCGTGTCGTTTCGAAGTACTGGAAGCTGGCCGCCGCCGCATCGTTGTCCGTGGCGTTGGCGGTATCGCTCTCGGCGAGCACCGCCGCGGCGGAGATACCGGCAACGCAGACACCGGCAACGGAGATACCAGCGACGGAGCTCCAGGACCAGGGTGCCGCTGCTGGACCGGTGACCGATCGCGGCCTCAAGAGTCTGGTGTCCGACTACCAGACGCGCACCCCGACGAAGTACACGGCTGACTCCTGGGCACCGTTTGCCAAGGCGTTGACCACCGCGGCCGATGTCGCCGACGACACATCGGCCAGCACGTCGGACGTCGCCGCCGCGAAGACGGCACTGATGACCGCCGCCGCCGATCTGAAGCCCGCTGACGAGGGCACGTTCCAGACCATCACGAACGACACCTTCTGGAACGACACCAGCGGCAACCCCATCTATTCGCAGGGCGGCGGGGTCTTCAAGTTCGGCGACACCTACTACTGGTACGGCGTGCACTACACCGGCGCCGAGCTCTACCGGGCCAATCCGACGAGGAAGTACGACGGCGACGTCAGGTTCGTGTCGATCCCGGTGTACTCGTCGAAAGACCTGGTGAACTGGAAGTTCGAGAACCGCGTCGCGACGCGGTCCACCGGCGTGGGCAACGGCGCCAACCTGGGTGGTGCGGGCTGGGTCGGGCGGCTCGGCGTCTCGTACAACGAGAACACCGGCAAGTACGTGCTCGCCGTGCAGATGTGGCACACGGGCAGGGGCGGGCACGGCGTTCTGCTGCTGCAGGGCGACTCACCCACCGACACCTTCGACTACGGCCACTTCCAGACCCAGATCACCAACTCGCCCACGACCGGCACCGGGGATCAGACCGTCTTCACCGACGACAACGGCAAGGACTACCTGATCTTCTCCAACCGCGAAGGACGGTCGCGCGGCTTCGTGGCCAAGTTCCGGGAGTCCGACTCGCTGCGGATCGAGCCAGGCGTGGAGATCCGCCGCGGCGACGGTCGCGAGGGCAACGCCATGTTCAAGCTCGACGGCAAGTACTACCACGCGGCGTCGGACCTGCACGGCTGGAACACCTCTGTCAACTACGTCAATGAGTCGACCAGCAGCAACGTCCAGGGCTCCTACAGCAGCGAGTACGTCCTTGCCGGCACCGAGATGGACTACAGCCACGTGACCCAGACCGGGTTCTTCGTGACGGTCAAGGGCACCAAGCAGAACACGGTGATCTACGCCGGCGACCGCTGGGCCGACTTCGCCTGGAACGGCATCGGGTACAACCAGTGGGTGCCGATCACCAAGACCGGCGCGAGGCCGCAGTTCCACTCGGTGAGCCAGTGGCAGTTCAACGTCACGACCGGCGAGTGGCGCGTCGGGCCGCAGAACAACTACATCCTCAACCCGGACATCCAGGCCGACCGCGTCATCGTCTCCAGTGTACGGGGATGGCGGAGGATCGGCGGTCGGTCGACCAATGTCAACGGTGGTGCGAACGGGTCTCGCTTCGCACTCCAGGTGGGTGACCGCGGCGGCGTCGAGCAGCGGATCGAGACGGTGCCCCAAGGCACCTACACCCTGTCCTTGCACGCTCGGGGCAGCTCCGGACAGGTCGTGGTAACCGGCGCCAACGGCAGCGAAAAAACTCTCAACGTCCCGTCGTCGGGGGGCTGGAGCAAGCGCGAGCTCACCGGCATCGAGCTACCCAGCGGGGGCGCCACCGTCACCGTGCGGGCGTCGGGTTCGGGCGGCTTCACCGTCGACCAACTCTCACTCGTCAAGGTGTCCGACGACGGCACACCGCCAGGGCAGTGACCGGCATGACCTCATGACCGGCCGACATCAACAAGTCCGGCAACGGACCCGACCGGAACTCCAATCGCTGCACCCATCCCTGCACCGAAGGAGTCAGCCATGACCATGCAACGACGGACATTTCTCAGCGTGAGCGCGGCCGGAGCGGCGGGCGTGGGCCTGTCCCTGCTCGCCGCCGGGGTGGCACCGGCCGCCGTCGGGCCGTTGGACACGGCGCCGACCACGCCGGCCGCGCCGTTCGCGGTCTCGGCGGCGCCCGCGGCGCCCGGTCCGCCGTTCACCAACCCCCTCGTCGGCACGCCCAACAGCGCGGACCCCTCGATCGTGTACAGCGGCGGCAACTGGTACTACGTGGCCACGACGTGGTCCTCGAAGATCATCATGCGCAGGTCGTCCACTATGGCCGGCCTGAAGACCGCGGCGGAGCACACGGTGTTCACCCTGGCCCCTGGGCCCGGCTGCTGCAGGATGTGGGCACCGGACCTGCAGTGGATCAACAACCGGTGGTACCTGTACTTCTCGGCGGCGGCGTCGCCGGGCCAGGGTGAGCGCCGGACCGGCGTGCTGGAAAGCTCCGGTACGGACCCGATGGGCCCGTACACCTACCGGGGAATCCTCAACCTGGAGCCCAACAGTGGGTGGGCGATCGACGGCAGCGTGGTCCGGTTCAACGGCCGCGTGAACCACTTCGTCTACTCCGCGTTCCGCGGTGGGGAACAGGGGCTGTTCATCGCCCCGATGTCATCGCCGACCCAGGTCTCGCGGAACGGGGTTCGGATCTCGTCCCCGAGGCTGTCGTGGGAGCGGCAGGGCGGGGCGGTCAACGAGGGCCCTTACGCCGTGTACAACGCCGGAAAGACATTTCTGACGTACTCGGCGAGCTCCTGTCAGACACCTGACTACAAGCTCGGCATGCTGACCTGGACCGGTGGCGACCCGATGTCGGCCAGCTCATGGACGAAGATGTCCACGCCCATCTTCCAACGCAGCGACGCCAACGGCGTCTACGGCCCGGGTCACGCCTCCTTCGTCAGGTCACCCGACAACACCGAAACCTGGGTCGTCTACCACGCGAACTCCTCCACCAGCGAGGGCTGTGGCACCACCCGCACCACGCGGGCTCAGAAGATCAACTGGAACTCGGACGGCTCACCCAACCTCGGCGTGCCGGTCCGGACCGGGACCTCGATCGAGGGTCCCTCCGGCGACTCGTAACAAGCCCAGGAATTTTAGATCTAGTGACTGGACATCTCATGACACTGACCATGGCGTCTGATGGTTACTCATCAAGATCATCGCGGAGCACTCGGTCGTTGCGCCGGTTGCTGATCGCCCTGGTGGTGACCGCGCTCACCGCAGTGGCAAGCCCCGTCGTCTCCGCGTCGCCGGCCAATGCCGCCACCAGCCAATTCCGCGGCATGAACTGGGCCGTGCTGGGTGACAACTTCAGCACCAAACCGCTCGTCGTGCAGGGCCTGAGCCAGTCAGACAGCAACGCGACAGTACGGGCCAAGGCCAACGCCCTCTACGACGACATGGCCTCCACCATGGAGGTCAACACCGTCCGGCTGCCTATCAACACTCACACTGTGGCCAACACGACCTGGTGGAACGCCTACCGCGGCGCTATCGACGCCGCCACCGCCCGTGGATTCAAGGTCATCCTCGCCTATTGGGAGGACGGCGCCGCCTCCGGCGGCAGGATCACGAACATCGCCGCATGGAACAAGATGTGGTCCAGCGTGACCAACACGTATGGCTCGAACAGCAACGTCTACTTCGAGCCGATGAACGAGCCGCACGGCTACACATCGGCGGGCTGGCGCAACGTCGCAGCGAACTGGCTCAGCTATCACACCTCGGCAGTGCCCGGCCGGGTGCTCATCGGCGGCACCGGCTACAGCCAGGACCTGCGGGACATCTGCAACGACAGTCGCTTCAACTCGACGCTGCTGTCCTTCCACCACTATGCCTTCTTCTACCCCCCGATGACCTACGACGCCTTCCGAAGCCACATGCAGACGCGTCTGGGCAACTGCGCCTCCCGCGCGGTCGCGACCGAGTTCGGCGCGCCGATGTCCACCGGCCTCAACTACGGCGACGCGAACAGCTCCGACAACTTCGTGCGCCACATCCGCGCCATGGCCCAGGTCATGCGTGACAACCAAATGGGCGGCACCTACTGGCCCGCCCTCGGCGGCAAGCCCGGCAACATCGGTTACGACTGGTACTCGATGTACGCCCTGAGCGGCAGCGGCACCAATCTCAACTTGACCGTCCGCAACACCTCCGGCGCCGACCGGATCCGGTATGCCTGGGGCGACGACTCCACGCCTCCGCCAGGAACGGGAACGGTCTAGAGGATCAACGTGCGCCAGAGCGGTAAGGCCGTGGACGTCCAACAGCCGAATACCGACAACGGTGCGCGCGTCGGCCAGTACACGTACGGCGGCCGGGGCCAACCTGGGGAATAGCCGACAATGGACCGACGTCGACGACCGCAGCCGCGCGATCGCGGAGGCATCGGCGAACATGACGGGAAACGCGTTGAAAGACCGCCGATGACGTCGGCGAGTTCGAACCTCGGGTGCATCCCCAGCTCGGCGCCAAGTGCGCGAAACCCGCGTTTGCCGCACCTGCTGCACGGTGTCGTGGAGGCCGGCTCGACCTCGAACCGCACGGGCGGTCGCACCATCGACGGCGTGACCGCCCGCATCGCTCACCGCCTGCTCGCGCTGGCCGCCACGATCTGGCACAACCGCGCCACCGTCCAACCTGTCACCCGATCCCCGATCGCCTACGACCACTGACCGGTTAGGCCTCAGATGACGTCGATGACCGCGGTGACCTGGCCCAGAGCCGTCGTCCCGACGACGACGACCTCACCGGGCTTGTCGGTGGCTCCGTCCGGCAGCGCCCGCCAGTGAACGGGGATTGTGGTGATGGCGTTGTTCGCGGTGGTGAGTTTGCGGATGGAGGAGGGGAGCGCCGGGACCCGGCCTACGCCGGTGGTGACGTAGACGGTGTCTTCAAGGATGTGCCTGGCCTGGCTCGCGTTGTACACGTTGATCGATGCGTGCGGCTCCCAGGTGTTGGGCAGCTCGGGCACGGCCCGGAACATCGGCTGGAAGCCCGCCGGCTCCCAGACCAGCACGCCGGTGCCCTGGTTGCCGACCACGTCGTTGGCGGCTTGGAAGACCCGCTGGATGGCGTCTGCCTGGCCCTGGATGGTGCGTGGGAAGGGTGAGTTGGGCATCGGCGAGCCGTCACCGCCGGACGCGGGGTAGGCGGTCTCGGCGATGTCGATTTCGTAGCCTGGGTACGTCGTCGCGATCTTGTGCAGGTTGACGTCCAGGTCGTCGGGCGAACCGTGCCACTCCGGGTAGTACGAGATCGCGAGCACGTCGGGGTTCTGGCCTTTGGCCTTCACTCGGGTGAGGAACTGGTGCCAGAACTCCATGGTCTTGGCGAGCCGCCCGGTGCCGACGATCACGTGGATCTCCACCTTGGTCTTCGGCGACGTGTCGCGGACGGCCTTGATCCCGGCCGCGGCCAGCGTGGTGAACCGGTCCCACGCCTCGTTGTAGAGCCGCTGCTCGGCCGGGTCGGTCGACTGCCAGTAGCGCCACAGCAGGCCGCCGCCGGGCTTCGACTGGTAGATGTCGGCCTGGTTGACGAAGTACGGCGGGGCGGTCGTGCCGATGAGGGCCGCCTCGCTGCCGTACATGAAGCCGTTGATGATCTCGTTTCCGACGGCGACCTTGTCCGGCTTGGTGCCCTGCCGGATGAGCTGGCGGAGGTAGTCGCTGGTGTAGCCGTACACCGCCCTGGTCAGATCGTCGAACTCCAACTGGGCCCAGGCGCGCGGTTTCGGTTGCTTGCTCGGGTCCGCCCAGGAGTCCGCGTAGTGGAAGTCGATGCCGAGGCCCATGTTCCGGTCCTTGACCCACCGTGCGGACTGGAGCGAGCGTTCCGGTCCCTGGCGCGGGATGGGCGTCGGTTCGCCGGTGCTTTCGCTCCTCGGCTCGTTGAAGATCCGCAGCCGGGCGTACTCCATGCCGCGGTCCTTGGCCACGTCGAGCAGGTGCGGTCCGGCGCCCCTGTCGGGGGCCAGGGGGTTGACCCAGTACTCCTGGTTCTGGCGGTCGTCCATCCATGACAGATCGGCACCGAGGGTGAGGTTGTCGCGCAGGTAGTTGAAGACCTGGATCTCACTCACCCCGATCCTGGGGTGGCCTGACTTGCCGATGACCGTGAGCCGGACGAAGCGCGTTCCCGGCCGGGTGAACAGATGCACCGCTCCCCGTGACGCGGCTCGGCTGCGGGACCTGTCGGCGATCTCCTTCCACCGGCGACCGTCGGACGAGGCCTCGATGATGTACCGGTACGCCACGCCACGGTCAGCGAAGATCACCTTGACCTTCCGCAGGTTGTCGTAGGCGCCGCCGAGGTCGACGGTCAGCCGCTGCCGGGCGCTGGGGCCGTCCGCGTACCAGGACGTGGCCGGGTTTCCGTCAATTGCTAATCGGGCGGTGGACGAGCCGCTGCTCGCCGTGGCGGAAGCCCAGAACTTGGCGGCGATGTTGCTCTCGATCGGCTTGATGTCGGCGGTGCCGTAGATGGCGTGGGCCGGCGCGGTGGCTGTGAACATCCCCGCCACCACGGTCGCGAGCACGGTGAGTGCCGCGGTGACGCGGGTCCGATACCGATTGATCATGTCTCTCCCAAGGTGTGCGGTTACGAGTCGGCCAAGTAGTCGGTGGCGCTCACGCCAGGAGAGACCTGGTACAGCGCGCCGGTTGTCGCGTTCGCGTCCAGGTACGTGGTGCTGTCGCGGACGGTCGCGATCCGCTTTCCGTTGCGGTAGACCGCGAAATCCGGCCCGGCGAGGCCGGTGGCACAGGCACCGGCGGCCTCCCTGCCGAGCAGGCACCGGCTCAGGTGCACGCCACCGCTCGTGGTCGACGCCACGAGCCTGCGGCCGGGATGTTCCAGGGGAGTGGAACACGGCTGCCAGGGCCGCGCGGTGGCGGGTGGCTGCCAGGCCGGGAGGGTGGTGATCACCACCGCGGACACAATGCTTCGTCGCGGAACCACACTGGTTACGATGAACCGTTTCAATCTGATGTGCAAGAGCCAATAACGTTGCCACGTAGGAAGGAAAGCGTTCTCCTATCCAGCTGTTGATGGGCGACCTGATGCTCTTGCTGGGCTGGGCCTTCGAAGACATGCCACGCCACTACGGGGCCAGCGCGGCGGCCGAACGCGCCCAGGAGACCCATCAGCGGATGGGGATCGGTGAGAATGTCTAGCCCGAACCCACCGGCCGGAGCGGGGGCGAGCGGATCCGGAGACGGGCTTACGCTCCGCCTGGTTACTGGGATGATGGCGGCGGTGGTCGGCCTGACGTTCCTGTTCGGATTCGGGAACGTGTGGACTCTTGCCCTGCAGCTGGGCGTGCCACCCTAGGTGGCACCCTGGTCGCCCCCGCCGTGGATCTCCCGGTGCTCGGCCTGCTACTGGGGATCAGGCATCTCGCCCTCCACGGTGCCAGCCGCGACCAACTACGCGCCGCACGTCGTCTGTTGATCTCTTCCAGTCTGATGACCCTGGCGCTGAATGTGGTCGATCCATTGTTCGCGGGCCAGCTGGGCAAGGCCGCCTTCGATGCGGTCGGCCCCCCCGCTGCTGATCGGGTGGGCTGATGTCGGCCCGGGCCTGCTGCAAGCCATTGGCACCACCCGGGGAACGCAGCCGGCCACAAGCACTTCGGCCCAGGACCGCGTCAACGACGGTCGGCACAATGGCAACCTGGCTGCTGCACTGGCGGCGACAGCGAGGCGCTGACGCCGAGACTGGCAGGCGCAGGGGAAGAAGACGGCACGTTGCAGGGCCGGGTCTGGCGGCTGCCGAGACTGCAGCGGCGCGGTCGTCGATGCCGAGAGCACTTCGGTCGCGCGGGGTATCCAGTGTGGCTCAATTTCACCGCAGCAGGCGCAATCCGGTCCGTCACCTTGCAGTGGCCGATCCGGTCCATCCGTGCCGGAGGCAAGGCCGTCAGTGCGACCTGGTCGCGCTCCTTCAAGAAGGTGCGCCTGCCTCGGGGAGGTGGATTGGGGCGCGGCCCGACAGAGGGGCCCAGCAAGCAGCCGGGCCTGCGGCACTCTTCCAACGTCGAGCGCGTAGCAGCAGCGCCTGACGCCGACGGATGATGCGCTCCGCATCGGTCACTGCTCGGCGAGACGAGCTGGCTTTTCAGCTTCGCAGACTGCACCGAAGGCCCAGGGCACGCCGATCGGCGACCCCCAGACGGCCCGGGGATCGCACCGCGCATCTGCTGTGTTCACCGCGCGAAGCTGGAGCCGGACCACCTGCGCTGGAGAGGAGAGGCAGAGCACCAATCAGGCCGCTGCTTCCGGTCTTACAACGGCTAACACAAGGTGGGTCGGTGCTGCCCACCGTGTCTGACTGGCCTACCGCCCCGGCTGCCGCGCCCCAGGCGACGGGTGCCAGCTGTCGGCCAGGACGGGGATGACCGTGCGGATGCCGGTGCCCGCCTGGGCGAAGGCGTCGGGAATCGGCAGACTGTCCCAGGGCTGGATCGGCCAGGCGATCACCACCGCGCGCAGCACGTTGCCACCGGCACCGCCGTCGCCGGGCTCGCGCTGGTGATAACGAGAGCCCGCCGATTCTTACCGGTGGTCGCCCGTCACCCGGATACGGGCGCTTGGCACCGTGACCTTGAACTGCCCGTCGTCGGCCGTGCTGCAGGCCGGGTTCCCGGGGTACCGCAGGCCACGGTGGGTGGCCCTGGCGGTCTCGCGCCGCTGGAACTGCAGTGAGTTCTCTGGGCTTTCGGTACCCCAGTCCTCCTTCCGACCCGGCCACACCCGCACTGCTCCAACGCAGGAGGAACTGCACCGTCCCTGCTTCGGCCGCGCGGGTCTCAAGGGAGTGGACTGTCCACTGAGTGGAGTAACCGTCAGTCGTGTCGCAGGTGCGTACTGCAATACGATCATAAGCTCACAAATTGCGCACGTGCCAAACATTGGATTCGTTACGGCGATGCACTGAACGACCCATACCGAGTGGCTCTATCCGTCGACTTATCTACAGGAGGTTCCATGTCGACTCGCCTCGCTCTCTCGATGGCGGCCGTAATCCTGGCCGCAGCCCCACTCACTGTCGCTGCGCCCAGCACTGCGGCATACGCCGCCGCGGACGACCAAGCCAACCCGCCCAACAGCCAAGTGCAGGCCACCGGAACCCCGGCCGATCCCAACAACCAGCAGCCCACCACCCAGCCCACCCCGACCGCTCAGCAGCCGAACACCAGGTCCGGCCCCAACAACCAGCAGCTCAGCGCCCCGGCCAATCCCACAACCCAGCAGGCCAACTCCCAGCAGTCCAACACCCAGGAAATCCCGCCTAACACCCAGGCACACGCCACCGAAACCCAGGCCGACCCCAACCGCCAGCAGCCCAACGCTCAGCAGCCCAACTCCGCCGCTCAGCCGTCGGAAGAATGTCGGTCCCAGGTGACCAGGACCCCGGACGGCAACGAAGTCAATCTGAGCGTTGAATGTCCGTTTGCCCCGGACGTGGACGTCATCGTTTGACGGCGGGACTCACGAGACGAGGCGGCGGCATCGAACACTGATTCTCCGCCATCACCCGGCACTCGACCCGGCACTGGCACCGGTACTCGAAGCGGGGAGGCCCGCGCCCCCGGCCGCAGAGGTCGGGGGCACGGTCGCCTCCTCTCGTACGACCTCCGCGCCGCAGCGGTCAGCCCTGGGGCGCCGGGCAGAAGAACTCCAGCGCGATGATGTCCGGGTCCTTGAAGCTGAGGTGCATGCCGAACGGATCCTCAACGAGACCCGGGTGCGTGACGCGCTGCGCATCCAGCCGACTCCGCCAGGCCTCCAACTGCTCCCGGTCGGCCACATGGAAGCCGAGATGGTCGAGCCCGACGCGGGCTGGGTCGAACCAGTCCCTGCCGGCAGTCGCCCTTGTGCGTACGGAAGCCAATGGCGAAGGACGAGGACGCGTTGACGACGAACGGGCCGAATTCATCCTCGGTGTCCATGACCGTCTGCGTATCGAAGAGCCGATTGTAGAACCCGGCAGGGGGCGAGGTATTCAGGCCGTGCGAGTGATGTGCGGTGGGGTGCCGCTCCCCCGCCGCCGGGGCGACGGGGCGCAGCGGTGTCGGCTGCTGCCCCCAGGTCGTATTCAGGTGCGCGGCGCGGGCGGCCACCGAGTGGGCATGGTAGGGGTTGTCCGTCGCGGCGGCTGCCGTCGTCCCCGACGCCTGTGCTCGCCCGTTTGTCAGCCGGACGGGCGAACAGGGGCGGGGCGAGTAGCCCAATGCTGGGCGGCCGCCCGCGTGTCATGTGACGCGCGGGCCGCGCATCATTTTCGCAGGTCAGCCATGGCTTTCGTCGGTCGTTCAGTGCGTTTGTTCCAAGTAGCGCGTTTCAGCTGATGATGCGTAGGTGTGATGTGACGGCTCGGATCTCCGGTCCGCCGTCTCGTCCGCATCTTGTTGAACCCAAGGAGGAATTCCGATGACACAGACGCTTGAGCGCGGGATCTGGTCGACACCGGCCCCGCTGCCGCCACTTCCCGTTCCGCAGATCCCGCAGTACCTACAGCCGCAGCTGCCGCCACTTCCCGTCTCGTCGGGCCCGCAGTACCTACAGCCGCCGGCGCAGCAGCTGCCGCCACATCCCGTTTTGCCGGGCCCGCAATGGCCCGTCGGGATCGACCCGACGCAGGTGCCGCCACATCCCATTGTCCCGCCGTACCTGTATCCGCGGCCGCCGCTGCTGCCGCCACATCCCATTTCTTGGGGCATGGCGGGCCCGCAGCTCGCCAACATCGACCTGCAGCAGGCGCTACAGAAGCAGCAGCAGATCCTACAGATGATGTCGAACATCTCGAAGATGCTCTACGACACGGCCCAGTCTGTCATCCGGCAGATCGGCGGATGATCCCGTGGCGGCAGAAGGCGGACAACGTCTCGACACTCACTCCGCCACGGTGAACCGCCCACCCGCGATGTAGCTGACTGAGGACTGACGAGCCCCGCGGGCGACCTTGGGCGATCATCGTGAGAGCTGCGGCGGACAGCGGACGGATGGCCGTCAACGGTCGTTGTTGGTCGCCTTGGGCCACGGCCGGGACAAGGGGCCGCTCGCCCCGGGCGGAAACCACGGCGCACATCTACAACATGAGGAATCATCATGAAGCA
Organism: Streptomyces sp. KR80; assembly: GCF_052245555.1. Classification (NCBI taxonomy): domain Bacteria; kingdom Bacillati; phylum Actinomycetota; class Actinomycetes; order Kitasatosporales; family Streptomycetaceae; genus Streptomyces; species Streptomyces sp. KR80. The sequence continues at coordinate 146,100 of NZ_JBQQCD010000009.1, read as the reverse complement.
TGCGCCCGGATGACTGGGCCCCTCACCCAGGACGTCGACGACTTTCTCGCCCGAGCCGGAGACTTCCTGCGCTCGCGCCCCGCCCTGCACACCATGCCGCTGACAGTGACCGAGAAACTGCGAATACGCGGGGCGGACGCACACGGCGCCGAAGCCCCCGCCTTCGGCCGACTGGAGCGAGCGGGCGAGGTCTTCGCCACCTTCTACCGCCTCCCGTCCCGCGGCCTGAGCCTCACCCCCCTCAACCCCGAGCATGCCGACACCCTCGCCGCCCACCTGGCCGCCCTCGGGCACTCCCTTCCATACGTCAGCGCGGACCACGACACCGCCACTGCTTTCGCCGAGGTCTGGCAGCGGCACACAGGCGCAGCGCCGACACTCAGCAAGCGGCTCCGTCTGTACCGTCTCGGCACGCTCACCCCACCGGAGCCGCTCCCAGAGGGCCGGGGTCGAGTCGTGGGCGAGCAGGACCATGAACAACTCGTGCTCTGGACCGGCGAGTTCGTCGCCGCCGTCGGAGAAGTCCCCGCCGTGGACGCCGCCTCCTGGGCTGGCTCGCGCTTCGCCGACAGACGCTTCACGTTCTGGGAGACCCGGGACGGCACTCCCGTCTCCATGGCGGCCGTGACCTCGATGGTTGCCGGCATGGTCCGGGTGGATCCCGTCTACACCCCTGCTCACCTACGGGGTCGTGGCTACGCGGGCGCTGTGACGGTCGAGGTGAGCAGGGCCGCGCTGGCCGCAGGCGCGACGGAGGTCGTGCTGTTCGCGGACCCGGCCAACCCCACAAGCAACAGCCTCTACCAGCGCATCGGGTACGTCCCGGTCACCGACTTCGCTGTGTACGACTTCTCGTAGGGTTCAGAGACAGACATTTCATGCTCGCTGGTTCAAGGCCTTGGTCAGCTCGCGGTTGGCTGCGCGGGCGGAAGCGAGTTCGGCCTCCCGTTCTTCCAGGCGAGCCGTGAGTTCGACGGTGTGTTGTTCCAGTCTCGTGATCTTTCGTAGGAGCTCCTCGACGTCCGCAGCTGCGCCCAGGCCCGAATCGCGCCAGATCTGCTCGCCGAGCGCTTCGGAGAGCCGGCGCTCCAGTTGTTGCATGCGGCTGGCCAGGCGCGCGTTGCGTGCTTGGGCGTTGGCGAGGTCGGACTGCAACGAGGCCCGGCTCATGAGCGCGTTCCGCCGGCGGCGACGTTCGACGGTTCCTGGCACACCCCGTACGGGACGCTGACTTCGCCGATCGCGCGGCGCACGTGCTCGGACTCCAGCAGCGACGACGAGGGCGGAATCGGGCCGAGGGGGTCTGTCAAACGATCGGCCCTGTCTCGCTTTCGGTGGTGACGGAGCGTGCTGGTGTCTTCGTTGACATCACGTGCCTGCGGCACTCTTCCAACATCGAGCGCGTAACAGCAGCGCCTGACGCCGACGGATGATGCGCTCCGCATCGGTCAACCGGGCTTGGTTCGGTGTTCAGGTGCCTCGCCCGTTTGGCGTGGATTCCGTTGGCGCTGGCGGCGCCGGTTCTTCGCCGCTGTCGCGGCTGTATCTCGGCCCGGGGGGCGCCGGTCACACAGATAGAGAACATCGTGCGCCTGGTCAAGTCTAGGAGCACGGCCGTGTCGCCGCACGCTGTGAAGACGATGGTTGACCAGGCGAATTTTGAAGTGGAAACCACGGCCGCGAGAAGAAACCGTGGGCGGCCTGTGCACACAATGGCGGAAGGGCAAAGGGACGAAGGAGGAATTCATGATCACCGCGGAATACGTGTCCCAGGCGGAAACAGATTACTTGGCACAGCTCGAAAAGGCCGGGGAGCGCTACCAGAACCGGACCGCTGAACGGGAGGAGACCCGCAGAACCATCAAGCGCCGGGGAGTGCTGTACGCCGACGATCCCGATCGGGTCAAGAAGCGACTGTCGCGGCTGAACGCCGACTGGTCACTCGCCAGGTCGATTGAACAGATACCGACGGAGCCCTCCACGACCACGGGCAGCACTCTCCCGCTGACACCGGACACCTTCGGCGCCGATGTGCTCGGCCTGGAACGCCTGATGGGACGTAACAACCTCACCGGGGTCGCCTTCCTGGAGGGCGGGAATCTGGCGGCCCAGTCGATCGGGCGGGTGACCGTCAGCGCACCAGGGGGCACACATCACGGCACCGGCTTCATGGTGTCCCCTTCGCTCCTGCTGACCAACAACCACGTGCTTCGAAGCGCGGAGGAGGCAGGCCACGGCGTCATCGAATTCAACTTCCAGGCGGGGCTCGACGGTCGCCCGCTCGTCCCGGTGACCTTCGCGCTCGAACCACAGAGGTTCTTCGCGACCGACCGCGAACTGGATTTCAGCGTGGTCGCTGTGGCCGAGCGCAATCAGCAAGGTGCGCAGCTTGCCGACTTCAACTGGCTACCCCTGGATGGAGCGCAAGGCAAGGCCATCCTCGGGGAATTCGTCAACATCATTCAGCACCCCAACGGCGAGCCCAAACAGCTCGCGCTGCGCGAGAACCAAATCATCGATCTGCTGGACCTATTCGTCCATTACGAGACCGACACCGCGCCGGGCTCGTCGGGCTCACCGGTGTTCAACGACCAATGGGAAGTCGTCGCGCTGCACCATTCGGCCGTCCCGAAGACCGATACCGACGGCCGTCTCCTCACCATCGAAGGAACGCCCTGGCGGCCGGGGATGGGCGAGCATCGGCTGGCCTGGAAGGCCAACGAGGGCGTGCGGATCAGCCGCGTATTGCAAGCGCTGAGCCGGCTCACGCTGACCGGAACCGCGGCCCGGCTGCGGGACGAGCTGCTCACGCCACCGGCCAACCCGCTGCCGAGGGAAGGGGTACCGCAGGCAACAGCGGCAGCAAGGCCCCTCGCCGACGGGTTCGCGCCGAACGGTTCGGCACAGTTCGCCTCCGGCGGTGTCGTGGGCCTCACTGTGCCACTGCGGATCACCGTCGGTGTCGACCTGCCCGCCCCCGGACAGCCCACCCCTGCCCAATCCGCGACCGTTATGCCTGCAATTTGGGCGACCGCTCCCGCAGTTGCCCTTCCGCCGCCGCTTCCCTCGGCGAGGCGGGTGGACGGAACCTCTGCCGCTGTCGACACCGCCGAACAGGATCTGAACGCGGCCCTGGTCAACCTCCAGCTCGGGGAGACGCGCGTCTACTATGACCGGACCGCCGACCGCGCCGCGCAAGAGGCCTACTACGCGGGCATCGACGACAGCGGGAACGGCAACACGTTGCGCCGTGCGCTGACCGACTTGCTAGAGGAGACCCACGAGCGCCGCCCCTCCTACAAGCCCGGGCGGATGCTCTACCCGTGGGTCGACCTTCACCCCGACCGGCTGCTGCGCAGCGTCTACTCTGGCAAGACGTTCACCGCGGAGGAACTCATTCGCGCCGACGCCGCCGCTGAGGCGGCCAGGCTCACGGGCCTCCAGGAGTTCCTCCTCCGCGAGAGCGCGGCGGGCCCGGCCGAGCTCGCTGCGGAGCTGGACGCCCTGGAAGCGTCGCTGCCGTTCAACTGCGAGCACGTCGTCCCACAGTCCTGGTTCACCAAGCGGGAGCCCATGCGGGGTGACCTGCACCATCTGTTCGCGTGCGAACCAGCATGCAACAGCTTCCGCGGCAACTTCCCCTACGTCGACTTCCCCGGCTTTGACGAGGCCCGGCGGGAGGACTGCGGCATGCGCGAGAAAGTCGGCTTCGAACCCGAGCACAGCAGGGGCGCCGTCGCCAGGGCCACCCTGTACTTCCTGCTGCGGTACCCCAAGATCGTCGGAGACACGGCGCGTGAGTTTCCGGAGGAGCGGCTGCCCGACCTCCTGGCCTGGCACGAGAACGAGCCGGTGACCGAGTACGAGCTGCACCGTAATGCCGCCATCGCGGAGATACAGGGGAATCGCAATCCCCTGATAGATCACCCGGAGTGGGCTCCGAGAATCGACTTCTCCGGCGTCTGGCCCTGAGCGGGGCTGTCGCCGTCCCTTCGTCCAGCGGGAGCAGGTCGCGGGCCAGCAGGGTTGCGCCCGCGACCGCGCCCGGCATGGCGAACACCGCGACTGGGGATCAGGTAGAGGGGTGCCTGCTCGTAGGGGACTGACCGCCCCGCCCCCCGGGACCGTAGCCAACTAACCAGGCGTCACATCCGTTCAATGACACAGCAGATCATCTGGATACGCCTCCGACGACGGAAGCTGACCAAGCCCTACTAGGCTGCGCTACGTGGCCCCGCCGTCATAGGGAGGTGCAGTCAACGTGCGATCCCTGACCTTCGTCGTTGGAACCGGCCGAAGCGGTTCGAGCGCCCTCTCCCGCATCCTGAGCCTCCACCCAGAAATCCTCAGCCTCAACGAGTTACTCGCCTCACTCGACTCCCGCGCCCTACCCGAAGAACCGGTATCTGGCATCGAGTTCTGGCGGATCCTCGCAGATCCGAACCCGGTCTTCGACAAGATGATCCGCAGCGGCGTCCCGCTGCCGGAGTTCCTCTACCCCCGGCGCCCAGGTCGCTTCTCGGCTGAGACGACGGGCATTCCCGCCCTCTGCATGATGGTGCTGCCGCACCTCACTGACGATCCGGACGCCCTGTTGGACGAATTGGCACCCCAGATCGCTGCCTGGCCACGTCGTCCCGCTCCTCAGCAACACGAGGCCTTCTTCGACCTGCTCTGCACCAAGTACGACCGTAACGTGGTGGTGGAGCGCTCCGGCCACTCCCTGCATTGGACACCTCGACTGAGCACGGCATTCCCCTATGCCAGGTTCGTCCACCTGTTCCGGGACGGTCCGGACTGCGCGGTATCGATGAGCCGCCACGTCGGCTACCGCACCATCTCCTTACTACGCGAAATCCTCGAGCAGGCCGGAGTCGAGTCCCTGACCGACCTCACCCCGCAGCACGTCCGGGACCTGCCACCAGACCTGGCAGCACTGCTGGGTGACCGGTTCGATTCCCGCTTGGTGCTCGACCGGCCGATACCCCTGACCAGGTTTGGCCACCTGTGGTCCCAGTTGATCACCGAGGGGATGACGTACCTGGAACAGGTGCCTGCGCAGATGCGAACAACGCTCGCCTACGAAGACCTCGTCGCAGAACCGGATGGAGAACTCTCTCGGTTGGCCGACTTCATCGGCGTCGCCGCACTCCCGGAGTGGCTGGAGGCCGGACGCACGATGCTCGATGGTGGGAAGCGCGGCGCCGCCCTCCGGTTGCCACCAGACGAGTTGTCCGCACTCCGTGAGCGCTGCGCACCGGGGATGAGCGTCCTCCACGGCGCATAGGGCTCCGACCACCGGCAGGCCCACCGCACCGCACCGCAGCGCTGCACCTGCCCCCGAAGGAAAGGACCAACAGAGCCTATGAACCCCCTCGGCAAAGCCCCGCTTCCGCGCTCTGCCGGCGAGGCGCCCACTTCCGAGGCAACTCCCGTCGCTGCGGTCGGCGGGCAGGCCGCGGACCACAACGGTGGCGTAGCGGAACTCACCGTGATCAACGCCTCGTTGGAGGAGTGGCATCAGGCTGCCGAGTGGGCTGCAGCGGAAGGGTGGAATCCCGGTAACGACGACGTGGCCTGCTTCCACCCCACCGACCCCGCCGGATTCTTCCTCGGACGCCTCGGCACACGGACGGTCTCGGCGATCTCGATCGTCGACTACTCCCAGCACTACGCGTTTCTCGGCTACTACCTGGTCCACCCCGACCACCGTCGGAAGGGGCTGGGCCTCGCCACCTGGCGCACCGCCCTTCCGCACGCCGGAGCCCGCACCATAGGCCTGGACGCGGTGCCCGAACAGCAATCCACGTACGCGCGCTCCGGGTTCACCCCCGCCCATCAGACCCTGCGCTACGCCGGCCGCCCGGAACGGTCCGGAACTCCGGCAGCCTCCGTGGTGTCCGTCACCTCGGCCCACCTCGACGCCATCGCCGCCTATGACCGGAAGTGCTTCCCCGCCGACCGGCGTGGCTTCCTCACCCGCTGGCTCACCGCGGCGGGTCACACCGGGTACGCCTCCGTGCGCGACGGACACATCGCCGGCTACGGGGTGATCCGGCCCGCCCGTGACAGCTGGCGCATCGGCCCTCTGTTTGCCGACACCGTCCGGGATGCCGAAGCGCTCTTCGACAGTCTCACCGCCCACCTCGGCCCGGAGGACGAGGTCTGCCTCGACATTCCCGAACCCCAGGAGGCGGCCCGAGCCCTCGCCACGTCCCGCGGTCTGACACCTCAGTCCCACACCGTGCGCATGTACACCGGCCCCGTCCCCCCGACCCGGGCGGAGCGCACCTTCGGTGTCACCAGTCTCGAACTCGGATAGCCGGGGGCGACCGGCATGGCTGAGCGGCAGCAGGAGGGACTGTCGGAGCGGGTCGGCGTCTGCTCCGGGGACTTGGACATGCGCTACGGCCCGCTGCCGGTGCACCACCTCCACGTCTCCGGCGCAGAAACTCCCCCGTTCATCATGGGTTCCTTCGACTCCATCGGACCGATGTCCCGGGCGAGCTTCCCGCACCGCCACAGCTTCCACGAGATCGTCTACGTGACGGGTGGCCGTGGCAACCATGTGGTCGACCTGGCGCGGTGGCCGCTCCGCCCGCCCCATCTGTGCTTCATCGCTCCCGGACAGGTGCACTACTGGGAGCAGGCGTCCCAACTGCAGGGATGGGTGGTTCTGTTCACCGACGACTTCCTGATCAACCACCCGGGCGACGGGGAGGCGTTCCAGGAGCTCGCGGACCGCCCCTGGCTGAAGCCGGAAGCCGAAGCCGCCCAGGGGCTGACCGCCCTGCTGCAGGAGATGGGACGGGAGTTCGCCGCCCACGAGTCCGGCTACGCATCGGTTCTGCAGGCCTACCTCCATGTGCTGGTCACGCGGGCCAGGCGCTGGCCCGGCACGGCCGCGCCTGATCCCGGGGCCGACCGCAGGACCGTGGTGGCCCGGGAGTTCGCCCGGCTGCTTGCTCATCCCGGAAAAGCGCAGCGGACGGTGCACAGCTGCGCGGAGCAAGTGGGCGTATCCGTCAGCTATCTCAACGACGCGGTCAAGCGGACCACCGGACGCACCCCCGGGCAGCTGATCCGTCGGGTGCAGGTGCTGGAGGCCAAGCGGCTGCTGGCGCGGACTGACCTGACGGTCCGCCAGGTCGCCAACCGGGTGGGCTTCGCGGATCCGGCGTACTTCTGCCGGTTCTTCCGTCGCGAGGCCGGCTACAGCCCGGGTGACTTCCGCAGAGCCGCCCATGGAAATCACCATGCCCGCCGCGTTGTGTCCATCGACGGTCCCGACGAGCCGGAATAGGTTCCCAGAGGATCTCAGCGACGCCAGTACGACGCCGGACGGCAGCAGCTGCCGACGCCGTACTCCGTCGTGCACTCGCGCTCTTGAACGTCCCCCTGCCCCCCACTTCAAGGAGGTCACGATGGACAGCGAGAACACGCAGGACAGCACGCAAGGCGGAATCAGCCGCAAGAACCTGCTCAAAGCCGCGATGGTGGCCGCTCCCGTGCCCTTCTTCCTCGGGGCGGCGCCCGCTCCCGCCCGGGAGCCGGCCTCCTCCGGTCAGCCGCTGAGCCCCACTCCGATGTGCGACGACGGCGACGACCCGACGCCGCCACAGACCGAAGGGCCCTACTTCAAGCCGAACTCGCCGCTGCGTACCTCACTGATCGAAGCGGGCACACAGGGCACCCGGCTGACGGTGAGCGGAGTCGTCTTCAGTCTGACCTGCAGGCCGATCGCCAACGCTCTGCTGGACTTCTGGCAGGCCGACACCAACGGCGCGTACGACAACACCGGATTCCGGCTCCGCGGGCACCAGTTCACCGACGCCCAGGGGGCGTTCAGGCTGGAGACGGTCGTTCCAGGTCTCTACCCGGGACGCACGCGGCACATCCACGTGAAGGTGCAGGCACCGAACCGGCCGGTACTCACCACTCAGCTGTACTTCCCCGGTGAGCCGGGCAACAACACGGACCCCATCTTCAACCCGGCCCTGCTGATGAACGTGCGCACGGACGGCCAGGCCAAGCAAGGGACGTTCGACTTCGTGCTGAACCACACCTAGGCGCACGACAGTCCAGGAGGCACCGGCGCACCCGTCGTACGCGCCGCGGTCGACCCGGCTGGGGGGCGCCGGGCTGTCGTTCGGCCTGGCCTGGCCGCCCTCCGAGCTGCCCGGCGACATGGCCCAGCGGCTGGTTTCCTGAACTACCGAGCCTGCTACTGGGCCTTCTCCAGCGAGAGCGCGAACACATGCGCCCGGGCCGTTCCTGACGGCGCGCCCAGGGTGAACGAGACCAGCTCCTTCGCCGCGTCGAGCGCCACGACCTGGTGGAAGATCGCTGCCTTGGTGCCCAGCGGGCCGCTCCTGGTGTGGATCTGACTGGTCCGCACCGCTTCGGTCTCGCCGTACGCGGGCCCCGACAGCCACCCCGTCAGCCGCACCGGCACGGTGGCGCTCGAACCGTCCGCGTACGAGGCCACCGCGGGTACGGTCACGTTCCCCGTGTCGCCGGAGCCGAGGACGTGCAGTTTCGCGTACGCGCCGCGCGGGAGCGCGACCTTCTGGCCGGCGGCGACGGCGTTGTTGTTCGAGCCCTCGCTGCCGTTGGTGAACGAGAAGGTGATCCCGTCGTCCGTCGTCCGCCCGGTCTGCGGGAGCTGCGCCATCGGGTAGGTGCGCCCGGTGCCGTCGAAGTCCCCGTCCTCGTAGTACATCTCCGTGGTGATCGCGTCGTTGTCGAAGTGCCCGGCAAGATCCACCGGGACGACCGTCCCGGTCTGCGGCAGGGGCGGCAGCCCCCACCGCTCGGCCGCGGACGCCTGCACCGGACCCACCCTGAATTCGGGCCTGCTCCCCGCCGGGTACATCACGGCCTCCCCGTCCCTGGCGAGGTCGATCTCGACGACCCCGTCACCCAGGTCCCGCCACTGCGGCTCCGGACCGTGCACCGCGGCGACGGCGAGCCTGCCCGCGATCGAATGCCGCACCCGGCACGGCTCCCCGGCGAGGCTGCGCACCCGCGCCCACCGCGTCCCGCCGCCCTTGCGTACGGCGCTGACCAGGAACGCGCCCTCGGTGCGGAAGTCGTGCAGCACCGCGTCCTTCCACTCGCCCGGCAGCCCGGGGAAGATCCGGATGACCCCGCCCCAGCTCTGGCAGAGCATGTCGTGGATCGTCTGCGCGCCCGAAAGCGGCGTCTCGATGACCGGACCCGCCTCGTAGTACATGGTGTTGGCCTGCACGAAGCGGGCGACCAGCTCGCGCAGGTACTTCAGCGCGTCGTCGCCCCGGCCCATCTGCGTGGAGATCGAGGCGGCGCCGGTGAAGCTGTAGCCGCGCAGGGCGCCCTCGAAGCTGATCCAGTGCTCGAGGGAGCGGGCGATCAGATCGCGGTTCTCCTTCTGGTCCCAGTTGACGAGGTAGAGCGGGTAGACGGCGAGCATATGCGAGTAGTGCCGGTGCGATTTGGCGAACGGGACCCCGGTCCCGATCATGAAGCCCTTCTCGTCCACCGGGTAGTCGACGAGCTTCGCCAGGACCTCCTGCCACGTGGGCTCGAGCGGATCCTTGACGCCGAGCAACCGCACCGTTTCCAGCAGCGTCTGGCAGCTCCAGCGCAGCAGCGCCAGGTCGTAGTTGCAGTCGGGGGCGCTGCCGTACTCCGGTGAGAACGTCTTCGGCAGGTGCAGCCTCCCGTCGTCCAGCTCATGCAGGAAGTGCAGGTAGTAGTTGGTGGTGCGGCGCAGCAGCGGGAAGAGGACGTCCTCCAGTACGCCCTTGTCCATCGTGTGCCGGTACGTCAGCCATACGTTGTGCAGCGCCCACGGCAGGTCCCCGACCTCCGGGTCGCCCACGCCGGGGACGCCGACCGAGCCCGCGTCGTCGCACTGCGCGTCGGTGCTGCGGCGCAGCCCGGCCGAGTCATGCCGGTACTCGGGCTTGAGGGCTCCGACGAGGATGTCGGTGTTCTCGGCGAGGGTGCGCGGGATCGCGTCCAGCTCCAGATGGTTGGAGCCGTAGACGGGCCAGTACTCGAGCTGCGCGTTGAGGTTCCACCACACCGCGGGCCACGGGGTCGGCTCGAGCCACGGCCCGGTGGTGGCCATGACGGGGGCGTTTTCGCGGGCCGCCGAGGCGAGCTTGTAGAGCTGGATCCAGTAGAAGCTCTGCAGCATCCCGTCCGGGACGGAGATGAAGCTCTTCTTGAAGAACCGGTGCCACCAGTCCCGGTGGGTGCGCAGCAGGGCGGAGACCGGCAGGGCGGAGGCCTTGCGGACGGCGGCCCTGACCCGGCCCTCGGCGTCGGTACCGGGGTGGGAGTGCGCCACCGACAGGTAGAACGTCCGGGCCGGGCCGCTTGTCCGCTCCCGGTAGGCCGTGGCCGTCTGCCCGCCCGCGACCAGCGGCTGTATGACGGTGGTCAGCCCGTCCTCCTCCTTGGTGACGAAGCCGGGGTTGGGCGGGAAGCCCTTGGGCGGCAGCTCGCGCACGATCCGCGGGCTGACCGCCTCCGCCGGGCGGAACTCCCAGCGGAAGCCCTTCTCGCCCGCGCTCGCCTCGACGGTGGCGAGCAGCGTCGTGCGATCGTTGTGGACGAGGGCGCGCAGCTTCAGCGTGCCCTCGTCGGTGGTCACCGTGCCGCGGACCTCCGCGTTCCACAGGTCGAGGCGCAGGTCGACATCCGTGACGGTGCCGACAGGGCGCAGCAGGAGGTTGCCGACCGGGAGGCGGGCGACGCCCCACTCGTTGCCGAACTCCGGCCTGTGGTCCTGTACCTCGCTGTGGTGGACGGTGAACCGGAGCGCGTCCTCGCCCGGCTCCTGGTACACGATCGAGCCGAGCAGGCCGTTGCCGAGGAAGGGGCCCTCGTACCAGGTGCGCGGCATCCGATTCCAGAGCAGGTCCTGCCCGCGCAGAAAGCGTTCCCATTCCTTGTCCGTGCGCATGCCCTCCAGCGTTACGCGGGCGGGGGCCGTCGGCGCGGCAGTGGCGGGTTCCGCCGCGGTCACACCCGTGGTGGCGCCCACCGCCGCCCCCGCTGCGACCCGACCCAGGAAACCGCGCCTGCTGACTCCCATTGCTCACCCCTCCGCCCGAAAAGAGCGCAGATTGATCGGATGACTCGCCTGGAGGGCGAGCCTAAGAAGGGGCTAATGCTGCGTCAAGAGAGCTGATTCATCAGATGACTTAAGGCACGAAACCAGGAGTCGCATCAGAGTGGCACCAGCGAGGAGGAACGATGCGCGCTGCCAGAACCCGGATCGTATCCGGGCTGTCGCGGTGGCCGCCTGCGCGGCAGGCCAGGGTCCGGGTGGTCTTGGGCTCTGCTACTTTCCTGGGGCGAGAAACCGGTTACTCAGCCGGCTGGTGCCGAAGGGGAGTGGCATGGTGACGGTCTCGAAGCGCGCCAAGAGGGTCACGATCGCCGATGTCGCCCGGGCGGCTGGGGCGTCGGTGGCGACCGTCTCCCGGGTGGTGAACGGAGTGGACACGGTCGACCCCGCCCTGGCCGAGCGGGTCAGGTCGGCGATCGGAGAGCTCGGTTACCGGCCCAGCGCCGCCGCCCAGGGATTGGCGCGCGGCCGCTCGGGCACCATTGGCGTCCTCGTCCCCGATCTCGCCAATCCGCACTTCAGCGACCTGATCAAGTCGCTCTCCGCCACGGCGAGAACGGGCGGTACCCGAGTCGTCGTCATGGACTCCGATGAGGATCCGGGTGCCGAGCGCGAGCTCGCCGAGGATCTGATCCGGTACGCCGACGGGCTGTTGCTCTGCGCGCCCCGCATGCCCAGGGCCGACCTGGCCGCGCTCGCCGGACGCGGCATGCCACTGCTGGTCGTGAACCGCCCGGTGCCGGGGCTCGCCCTGCACTCGATCACCGCGGACTTCTTCCACGGAGCGCTGGCGGTCTGCGGACATCTGGCCCAGCTCGGCCACCGCAAGGTGGTCTTCCTCTCGGGGCCCGAGGCGTCCTGGGCCAACGGCGAGCGGCTGCGCGCCCTGTCCGGCGCCCGGGCGTTCGGCCTCGAAGTGTCCACGGTGGCCTGCGGATCGACCTCCGACGAGGGGTATGCGGCGGCCCCCGCCGCGTTGGAGAGCGGTGCCACAGCCGTGATCGCGTACAACGACTTCGTGGCGCTCGGCGTGCTCGCCCGCTTCTGCGAGCTGGGCGTGCGGGTGCCCGAGGACATGTCGCTGACCGGATTCGACGAAATAGACATGGCCAGATTCTCCGCGCCGCCACTCACGACGGTAGCGGTTCCGCGGGACCGGCTGGGCCAGACAGCGGGTGCGGCGCTCGGCCGGATCATGGGCGGCGACGAGGCCATCGAGCCCGAAACCATACCGGTTGAACTGCGTGTTCGCAGTACCACCGGTGCACCGTCTTGACACGGCTCCGGGGCGGGTGGACCTTGTTCGGGCGCAAGGCTGAGAAAGCGCTATCTCATCCAGAGGAGTGCGAGTCGCCATGTCCCGTCCACTGACCTGCCGTTCAGCAAGGATCGCGCTCTCGGGACTGCTGCTCGCGGTGGCAGCCGCCGGCTGTGGCGCCCCCGACTCCCGGAGTGCGGCGTCCCAAGACCAGGCCCCGCAGAAGATTCCGGCGGCACCGGGCAAGCCGGTGACGCTCGACATCCTGGACGTCGCCGGGAACCTCCAGCTGACCCAGGGCATGATCGACGAGTTCGTCGAGCAGCACCCGGACGTCATCAGCAAGGTCACCTACTCCAAGGCCCCCGCCCCCGACCTGGCCGGCAAGATCAAGGCCCAACAGCAGGCCGGCCGAGTCCAGATCGACCTCGTCCTCACCGGGACGGACGGCCTCGCCGCCGGGCTCTCACAGAAGTTGTGGAGCTCCATGACGGAGCATCAGTCCCGCATCGGCACCCCGGACTATCTCGAACCGGCCGCCGAGATGCAGAAGCTGGCGCAGGGCCAGGGCACCGCGGTCGTCTACTACCCCTCCGGGCCGCTCATCGAGTACAACCCGGACAAGGTCGAGAACCCGCCGAGGACCCCCGCCGAACTCCTCGCCTGGGCCCAGGAGAACCCCAAGAAGTTCCAGTACGCCGACCCCGCCAACTCCGGACCCGGCCGCACCTTCCTGATGGGGCTGCCGTACCTGCTGGGCGACAAGGACCCGAGCGACCCGGTCAACGGCTGGGACAAGACCTGGGCGTACCTCAAGGAACTCGACAAGTACGTCGGGGTCTACGGCTCCGGTACCACCGAGACCATGAAGAACCTGGCCTCCGGCCAGCACGACATGGTGATGTCGACGACCGGCTGGTACATCAACCCGCGGGCGCTCGGCACCGTGCCGAAGAAGATGAGAGCGGGGCACTTCGACAACATGACCTGGGTGACCGACGCCCAGTACGCGGTGGTCCCCAAGGGCGTCGACGCCGACACCATGTCCGCGGCGCTCCAGCTGATCAAGTGGATGCTCACGCCCGAGCAACAGGCCAAGGCGTACGACGACGGGTACTTCTACCCCGGCCCCGCGATCGAGAACGTGCCGGTCACGATGGCGCCGCAGAAGTCGCAGCAGGTACTGAAGGAGTTCGGCGTCCCGGAGTTCGACCAGTGGATCGATCGCTTCCCGAAGAAGCCCTCACTGCCGGCCGAGCAGCAGGTCAAGGCGTTCGACATGTGGAACCGTCAGGTTGCGGGCCGCTGATGTCACGGTTTTCCACGCTCAGACTGGAACGGGTCTCGCGCTCCTTCGGCCGCCACGCGGCCCTGCACGCACTGGAACTGGAGATCCAGGGCGGTGAGTTCATCGCCCTCCTCGGCCCGTCCGGCTGCGGCAAGTCCACCGCGCTGAACTGCCTGGCCGGGCTCCTCCCGCTCACCGGCGGCGCGATCCATCTCGACGCCGAACGCATCGACGGGATCGCGCCGGAGCGACGCGGCTTCGGCATGGTCTTCCAGAATTACGCGCTCTTCCCGCACCTCACCGTCCGCGGCAACGTCGCCTTCGGCCTGAAGATGGCCAAGGTGCCGAAGGCGGACATCGCCCGCCGGGCGGACCGCGCGCTGGAGATGGTGCACCTGACCGCCCACGCCCACAAGCGTCCCGGCCAGCTCTCCGGCGGCCAGCAGCAGCGCGTCGCCATCGCCCGCGCGATCGTCCTGGAGCCGCGGCTGGTGCTGATGGACGAGCCGCTGTCCAACCTGGATGCCGCGCTGCGCCTGGAGATGCGCACCGAGATCCGCCGACTGCACCAGAGCCTCGGCCTGACGACGGTGTACGTCACCCATGACCAGGAGGAGGCGCTCTCGCTCGCCGACCGCCTCGTGTTGCTGCGTGACGGGGTCATGCAACAGGTCGGCACACCCGAGGAGGTGTACGGCCGGCCCGCCAACCGCTATGTCGCGGGCTTCATGGGCTACCGCAACATGCTCGACGTCACGGTCACCGCGACGCACGGCGGCCACCTGTCGCTGCGGCTCGCGGACGCGCCGCTGACCGGCCTCGCCCGCGACTCGCTCGCGCCGGGCGGACACGGCATCGCGGCGATACGGCCCGAGGACCTGGATGTCGCGGGCGAGAACGCGACCGGGCGCATCCCTGCGGAAATCGAGGTCGTCGAGTACCACGGCCGTGAACTCGCCGTCCAGGCACGGCTGTCGGACGGCCAGCGGGTCCACTTCCGCACAGCCGACAGACTCGCCCCCGGCGCCCGGGTGGACTTGACGGCCGCGCCCGACCGGGTGCTGGTGTTCGCCGCGGAGGGTACGCAGCAGTTACCGGAGCCGGCCAAGAACCTGCCCCGCCAGAAGGCGGCGACGCCATGAGGGCGTGGGAGTCCGCCGGGCCGATCGTCCGGGTCGCCGGGCTCCGCGTCGCGGCAGCGGGCGCCGGTCGCACGACGCCTGGCGGTTTGGTACGGCGGCGGGAACCGGCACGCGCCACGGGGGTGACCCCATGACCGCCGCACCCGCCCCCGTACCGGCGCCCGCCCAGGGGCGCCCCGCGCTGCGGCATCGACTGGCCGGGCGCGGCGTCGACCGGACGCTTGGCCTCCTCGCGCCCGGCGCGCTCCTTCTCGTACTCCTCTTCTGCTATCCCTTCCTCTACGGACTCCAGCTCTCCTTCCAGCCCATGGAGGGCGGCGGCCCCCTCGCCAACTACCGGGAGTTCTTCTCGGACCCCTACCTCCGCGAGACGATCTGGATCACGCTTCAACTCGCCGTCCCCGTCGCCCTGGTGAACTGTCTGGCCGCCGTCCCGGTTGCCTTCCGCACCCGCGGCACCTTCCGCGGCCGACGGCTGATCACGACCCTGCTCGTCATGCCCATCACCTTGGGCACCGTCCTCGCCGCACAGGGCCTGCTCGGCTACCTCGGGCCCAACGGGTGGCTCAACAAAGCTCTGTTGGGGATCGGCCTGATCAACGAGCCGCTGGAGCTGGTGCACAACTACTGGGGTGTGTTGGCCTCGCTGGTGATCACCGGCTTCCCCTTCTCGTATCTGCTCACGCTGTCCTACCTCACCGGAATCGACCCAAGCCTCGAGCAAGCGGCGGCGACGCTCGGAGCGAACCGGCGGCAGCGTTTCCGCCATGTCATGCTGCCGCTGCTCGCCCCCGGTCTCGCCATCACCTTCTGCCTCTCGTTCGTTCTGGCCTTCGCGGTGTTCCCGTCGGCGCAGCTCGTCGGCGACCCGCGGGGGAGTACGCATGTGATCTCGATCGAGGCGTACCAGGCGGCCTTCCAGAAGTTCGACTACTCCCTCGGCTCGGCGATCGCCATGGTGATGGCCGCCGTGATGATGGCGGTCGTGGTCCTGGTGCTGGCCTGGCGCTCGATGCTGTACCGCGGCTCGACGGGAGGCAAGGGCTGATGGCCGACGTCCTGGACATCCGCGACGCGAAGAACACCGCCGCCCCCGAGCAGCCCATACGCAAGAAGCACCGAATCGGCCGGCCCGGCACCTGGGTGACCGCTCTCGTCTTCGGTTTCTTCTTCATCAACCTCGCCGGCGTCATCGGCGTACCGCTCGTCGACTCCTTCGGCTCCCGCTGGTTCACCAGTTGGCTGCCGGAGGGCTGGACGACGAAGTGGTACGGCTCCGCCTGGCAGGAGTTCTCCCTCGGCCAGGTGTTCTGGACAACGGCCCTGGCCTCCGTACTCGTCGTCGCGATCTCGGTGGTCGTGGGCGTCCCGGCGGCGTACGCCCTCGCCCGGCGTGACTTCCCCGGCAAGCGGCTGGTGCTGCTGCTCTTCCTGCTGCCGATCCTCGTCCCGCCGATCACCTACGGCATCCCGCTGGCGACCGTGCTCTACAAGTTCCAGCTGGCCGGCACGCTCACCGGAGTGGTGCTGGCCAATCTGGTGCCGTCGGTGCCCTTCGTGGTGCTCACGATGACGCCGTTCATCGAGCAGATCGATCCCCGGATCGAGGCGGCGGCCCGGATGTGCGGGGCCGGCACGGCCTCGGTCCTCCTCAGGATTCTCGCGCCCCTCCTGGTCCCCGGCATCCTCGCCGCGTCCGTCCTCGTCCTGGTCAGAACGGTCGGCATGTTCGAGCTGACCTTCCTCACCGCGGGGCCTGACAGCCAGACCCTCGTCGTGGCGCTGTACTACGCGGTGTTCTCGGCCGGCATCCGCACTCAGCAGTCGATCGACGCGATGGCCGTGATGTACACGATGTCGATGCTGGTGCTGCTGGTGATCGCGCTGCGCTTTGTGAACCCGACGCAGTTGGTGACCCGGGTGAAGGAGGACCGCGCACTCCGCTGACCCCGCTCGACTCCCTCAACGAGAGGTGATGCGCCATGCATCCGCACCCCTGGCACGCATCGCGCCGTACGGCCCTCAAGACGGGCGGCGTACTGGCGGCGGGCGCGCTCCTGCCCACAGCCTCCGCGCTCGCGGCCCCCGCCCTCGCCTCCCACGACAGCTGGAGACAGGTGCCCCGCATCCTCGCCCGGATCCGCCCGCCCACGTTCCGCCGACGATGTTTCGACATCACCGACTACGGTGCGGTGGGGGACGGGCGGACCAAGAACACCGCGGCCCTGCGTGCCGCCGTCGCGGCCTGCCACCGGGCGGGCGGCGGCCATGTGGTGGTCCCGGCGGGCACCTTCCTGACCGGCGCGATCCATCTGCGCAGCAATGTGGACCTGCATGTCAGCGAGGGCGCCACCCTCGCCTTCAGCCCCGACCCGGCCGACTTCCTCCCTGCCGTGCTCACCCGGTGGGAGGGCACCGAGTGCTACAACTACTCGCCCTTCATCTACGCCTACGGGCAGCGGAACGTGGCCGTGACCGGGCGCGGGACGCTCGACGGGCAGGCCCGCCTCGGACCGTGGGAGAGCTGGTACCGCACCAGCGGCCTGCAGGGCCCGGACCAGAAGCTGCTGCGCCGGATGGGCTCCACTGGCGTACCGGTCAAGGACCGGATCTTCGGCGCCGACCACTATCTGCGGCCCAAGATGGTGCAGTTCTACCGCTGCCGCAATGTGCTGGTGAGCGATGTGACGATCGTCGATCCGCCGATGTGGACCGTGCACCCGGTTCTCTGCACCAATGTGACGGTGCGCGGCATCACCGTGGAGAGCACTCTCCACAACACCGACGGCTGCGACCCCGAGTCCTCCAGCTATGTCCACATCAAATGCTGCCGCTTCAACACCAATGACGACTGCGTCGCGGTGAAGTCCGGGCGGGACGAGGACGGCCACCGGATCGGCGTACCGAGCGAGAACATCGTCGTCCAGGACTGCGCGTTCTCCGGCAGGTGGGGCGGCATCACCGTCGGCAGCGAGATGTCCGGCGGCGTACGGAACGTCTTCGCCGAGCGATGCCGAGTCAACGCCCTTGATTTTCCCGGCCGTTACCCGGTGAAGTACCCCCTCTATGTGAAGGCGAGCAAGAAACGCGGCAGCGTGATCGACGGCGTGTACGTACGGAAATTCACCGGGCGGGCGGTGGAACGGGAGATCGCCTTCGTCAATATGAACTACAACAACGGGGAGGGCGGCACCCTGCCCGTCTCCGTACGGAACATCCATCTCTCGGAGATGAGGATCGATGGCGCACGCGCGGTCCTCTCCCTGGTCGGTCTGGAGACGGACCGGCTGCGTGGCGTCCATCTCTCCCACTGCACCTTCACCGGGGTCCGCGGTCCCGACTCCATCGCCTTCACGGACGACCTGACCTTCCACCGGGTCACCGTGAACGGGGTTGAGGTGCCATGACCATGGCCTACGTGGGTGTCGCGACCGCCACCGCCTACGTCGGCTCCCAGGGTTGGGGCCGCTACGACTTCATCGCCGTGCTCCGCCCGAAGACCGAGAGGTGACTTCCGTGCGCAGACGCACCTTCTTCTCGTACGCCGGTACGGCGACCGCCGTCGCGATCCTCCCGTCGGCGGTCTCCGCGGAGACGGTCGCGGCGGCCGAGACCACCGTCGCGGGACTCGCCCGCGACCCCTGGGACGAGGTCCCGCGAATCCTCGCCCGTATCCAGCCGCCCACGTTCCGTCGGCAGTGTTTCGACATCACCGACTACGGCGCGGTGGGGGACGGGCTGACCAAGAACACCGAGGCATTCCGCCGCGCAATCAATGCCTGCAACCGGGCGGGCGGCGGCCATGTCATCGTCCCGCCCGGCCGCTTCCTCACCGGCGCGATCCATCTGCGCAGCAACGTGGACCTGCACGTGCGGGAGGGAGCCACCGTCCTCTTCTCCATGGACCCGGCGGACTTCCTGCCGGTCGTGTTCACCCGTTGGGAAGGCACGGAGTGCTACAACTACTCGTCCTTCATCTACGCCCACGGGCAGCAGAACCTCGCCATCACCGGTAAGGGCACCCTCGACGGCCAGGGCATGGACGGGCCGTGGAAGAGCTGGCGCGACCCGGGTGGCGGCCAGCCCGCCGACCAGGCCGAGCTGCGGCGCATGGGCACTGAAGGCGTACCCGTCGAAGAACGGGTCTTCGGCGCGGGGCACTATCTGCGGCCTAACATGATCCAGTTCTACAAGTGCCGCAACATCCTGCTGCGCGACATCACCGTCCTCGAACCGCCCATGTGGACCATCCACCCGGTTCTCTGCCGCAACGTCACGCTCAAGGACGTCGACGTCATCGGCCGAATCAACAACAGCGACGGCGTGGACCCCGAATGCTGCTCCGACGTCCTGATCACCGGCTGTCGCTTCCACACCGAGGACGACAGCATCGCCGTCAAGTCCGGCCGGGACGAGGACGGTCTGCGGGTCGGTGTGCCCAGCGAGAACATCGTCGTACGCGACTGTGTCTTCTCCGGACGGTGGGGCGGCATCGCGGTCGGCAGCGAGATGTCCGGCGGGGCGCGCAACATCTTCGCCGAGGACTGCCGGATCAACCCGCTCGACTTCCCCGGCCGCTACAACCCCCGCCACCCGGTCTTCATCAAGACCAACAAGAAGCGCGGCGGCTATATCGACGGCGTGTACGTCCGCCGGTTCACCGGCCGCGCCATCGACCGGGACTGCATCTATCTGACCACCCGCTACAGCAACCAGCAGGGCGAGAGGCCGGCCGTCATCCGCAACATCAAGGTCGAGGACATGGTCCACGACGGGGCCCGCCGCGCCATCAACCTCGAGGGCCTGGAGTCCGACCCGTTCGTCGGAATTCACATCGAAAACTGCGAGTTCACCAACATGGCCAACCCGAACATCTTCGGCCCCGCACGGGACGTGACCATCCGCAAGGTCTTCGTCAACGGAACCGAGGTAACGTACCCATGAGACGCGCCCTGCTCGTCTCGTCGGCGCCGCGAGTGCATCATTGTCAAAATGTCCCGCGTGTAGCATTGGGCCCAGGTGTGGACCGTTCATTTGTGTGGCCGCAGAATTGTGGCGAATGCCGGTGAATGAACTGCCATGAACTGGGGCGGCTACGCCCTGACGTGGCGAAAGGTGGCATTACCGCGTTCGGGCCGACCTCGCGCCGACCTAATCATCTGAAGCGGCACGATGCGCCAGTGGCGACATCTACGCTTTATCTCATGACTGACGCGGACCTCCCTGCCCCCGAACCTGAAGATGTCGAGCCGCTGAGACGATGGGAGCGACTATGGGCAGGGCTGGCCGGAGCGATCCTGTCAGGTGCCGGTGTCGTATCTGTCTTCACCACGAGCAACCAGGCGGGAAGCGTGGGTCTTCTTGTCGCCGGTACTGTCCTGTTGGTCATGGCCGTGAGCGGTACGCCGCTGACCCGTGCGCGCTTCATGGAGTATGAGGTGGGCCTGGCGCGCCAGAGGCGCAGGGCCGTAGTCGCCCGCGTTCAGG
Source organism: Streptomyces sp. KR80 (assembly GCF_052245555.1). Taxonomy (NCBI): domain Bacteria; kingdom Bacillati; phylum Actinomycetota; class Actinomycetes; order Kitasatosporales; family Streptomycetaceae; genus Streptomyces; species Streptomyces sp. KR80. Next base: position 125,803 of record NZ_JBQQCD010000009.1, on the reverse strand, counting down.
AGGAATCTCCTGAAGAAGCCAGGCGGTTGCTTGAGGTGCTGTTCACTCTCGACCCGGAAGCTGCAACGGACCCGCGTGCAAGGGCTGCGTACTCGGAGTCCTACTCGCTGCTTCTATCTGCCCAGCTGCACCAGCTCTTTCCCGGCTCCTCCATTGGGAACCTCACGGCTGATCGTGGCGGGGCAGACATGACGCTGAGGTCTGCCGATCGTGACGCTCTGGTAGGCATCGTGGTCAAACCCTTTCCCATGAGGGATGCACGGCGCCTACGAGAAGCACTACAGCGTTACACCGGGCCCAGGGTCGCGCCAGTGCTCATCGTTACGAGTGAGCTACCACCAGTATCGGACGCCTTCGAGCGATCTGTGCATGATCGTGGAGTTCGTTTCGTGCAATGGCGCGGAGCCGAGGATGATGAGGGGCTGAGGACTGCCGTCAAGGCCGCATTCACGGAGGCCGGCGCACCGCGGGGATGAATTCACGTGGGCTGAACCGTGAGCCGTCGTCTTCCATCTTCAGCGGCTGGCGAGGGCCAGTTGGAAACCGAGCCCGACGAACGCGGCGGCGAAGGTGCGGCGCATCCACGCCAACACCTTCGGGCGGGAGATGACGTGGTCGCGTACGGCGGCGGCGAACAGCCCGTAGGCGGCGAAGACGACGAAGGTCATCAGCATGAACACCGCGCTCAATTCGAGCATCCGCGGGAGTGAGTTCGCTGTGTGGGCGGGTACGAACTGCGGCAGGAACGCCAGGAAGAAGATGGACAGCTTCGGGTTCAGGAAGTTGATCAGGATGGCTGTGCCGGTGATCCGCGCCGCCGAATGGTTCGTTTCCTCTTCCTTGGTTTCCACCTTCAGCGTGCCCCGCTCACGCAGGGTGCTCCACGCCAGGTACAGGAGGTAGGCCACCCCCAGGTACTTGAAGGTTTCGAAGGCGACCGCGCTGGTGTGCAGGATGGCCGCCAGTCCCGCGATGGCGGCTGCCATGTGCGGGACGATCCCGAGGGTGCAGCCGAAGGAGGCCACGAGGCTGGCGCGAAAGCCCCGGGAGAGTCCGGTGGCGATCGTGTAGAGGGCTCCGGTGCCGGGCGAGACGACGATGATGAGCGATGTGATCAGGAACTCAACACTCACGGCCAGACACTCCTTGAGTTGGTAACGGCCTCCCAACGCCAGAAGCGTTCCCGATGGGATCGGTCCTGGTCTGGGTCAGCATGGCATGTCCTCTAGCAGGGTCATGGTCTACCGGACGGGCGGAACGCTACCCGTCTCTTTGGGCGAGGAGGTCAGGAGTTGCGGATTCCGGGCCCGGGGAACGCATCAGGCTCTCGCCGATGAGGAAGGCGTGGATACCGAGCTTGGCCAGGTGGTCAAGGCCGGACGGCTTGAGCAGGCGCCATGGGCTGGAACCTCCGGGTGGGTCCGGGCGTCTGATCAGTTGACTTCAACAATCACGAGGCGTACCGGGGGACTGGGATGGCCGTCACGCTGGCCGAGGAAATCATGCTGCTGTCCCTGGACGATGAGTCCGGGGCACCGGAGCAGCGGCAGGCGGCGGGCTGGGCCGTCGCGGGCGGGATCCTGCTGGAGCTGGTCCTCGCCGGGAGGGCATCTGTTGAGGGCAAGTACCTCAAACTGACAGACGCGACGCCGACCGGGGAGCAATTGCTCGATGGCCGGCTCGCGTTGCTCGAATCCTGGCTGCGCGGCCGGGAAAAGCGCCGAGTGACAGAGTGGCTGGCAAGGGACCAGGCCAAGGCCGTCGGCGCGGCTGTGGAAAGCCTGTGCGAGCGCGGCGTGGTCGTCGAGCGGCGGCACAGGAAACTCGGCCTGTTCCCGGCGCGCCGCTATCCCGAGGCTGACAGCGCGGCCGAGACAGAGCTGCGGCAGCGGCTCCAGGCCGTCGTCCTAGAGGGCGCCGCTCCGGACGTGCGAACGACGGGCCTCATCGCGCTGATCCACGCCGCCAAATTGCACCGCCTGGCATTCCCCGGCGTCCCGCGTAAGCAGGTGGCCGACCGGATGGCAGTGGTCGCGGCCGGGCAGTGGGCAGGCGAGAGCGTCCGTGCCGCGATCCACGACATGCAGGTGGCCCTAGCAGCGGTCACCGTCGTCACCGTCATCGCGGCAGGAAGCTGAGGACTGGGCGGATCATCACCGGAGCCACAGCCGGATGGCAGCGAGAGTGACCGTGCGGTATTGGGAAAGCGGTCGCGGCGATTGCGAAGAGTATCCTAATTTTGAAATAGATCCATGCTTGGCATGTCTGAGCTATTCACCGGCTCGGGAAGAGGGACAAGCGATGGGCACGGGCACCTTCACCATCAGCCACCGAGTCGTGAACGGCTGGACCGTTGTGGAGACCACCGGCGAGATCGACGTCCACACCGCACCCAAGCTGCGCGCGGCGGTCGCGGCGCTTTCCGATGCCGTTGCGGGGCGCCCCCGCTTCGTCCTGGATCTGAACCACGTGAACTTCATGGACTCGATGGCCCTCGGGGCGATCGTTGCGATCACGAAGCGCATCAAGGGCCGGGAGGGGGAGCTACGCATCGTGTGCAACGTCCAACCACTTCTCAAGATCTTCCGAATCACTGGCCTGCACCAGGTGTACCGGTTCGATGACTCAGTGGATGCGGCGACGCGGTGAGATGGCCCAGGGATCATCTCCGTCAGGACCCGATTGACATTGTCGGGTCCCTGAGCACTCAGTAGGGCCGGCCTCGGCTGAGATATCGCTTCGCGACCGAGGCCGAGGAGGATTCCGGATAGGAGATGTGCTCCGGGTCCCCGTCCGAGGTGTAGCGGGGGGCCGTGCCGCTCGCGAGCTTGTCGAGCCAGTGGGAGGAGCCGAACTGAGCGTCCTCGGCATCCGGGGCGGCGGAGCGGATGCGCGGTATTCCGGCCGGGTCGAAGGTGGCAGCGTACGGGGACGGGGCCGGATTGGCGCCCACGAGATACGCCCCGTGGTGTTCGTAGGACACCCCGTGCCAGCTACCCGCGAGCGCGAGTTCGGCGGGATCGGGCTGGATGCCGAACGGCAGGCCCATGGAGACCACTTGGGCGCCCGGGGCGCGCCGGCTGATGGCCTTCTGGTCGGCCGCGATCTGGCGCTGCACCTGCCCCGGGGTGAGGCCGCTGAGCTGAGCGTGGTCGAGGGTGTGGTTGCCGATCTCGAAGCCGTGCCTGTGCAGCCAGGCCAGGGCCTTCTTCCCGCCGGTGGCGGGGAACGCATCGCCGTTGACGAAGAAGGTGGCGACGGGGCGGAACGCCCGGTGCCGGTGAGCCACGTCCAGCAGGATGCCGACCGCGCAGTCGTCGGTTGGCTCACCGTCAGGTTCCAGATTCAGCTGGCTGTCGCTTGAGTCGTCGAAGGTGAGAACGACCGGGTGGGTGCCGGCTGGGATGTCGAACTTCCCTGTGCTGTACTCGGCGGCGGTGACGGGGATGTACTTCTCCCGGGCCAGCCGCTGGAGTTCGGCGCGGAAGTCCTGCGGGGTGCGGTCGTAGGCGCTGCTCGGCTTGTCGACGACCTGGTGGTACATCAGTACCGGTACCCAGCCGAGTTCATCGGCATCGACCGCGGCCGGGGAAGGGGGTTCCGGCGACTCTGAGCGGGAATCCTGCGGAGCATCGGGGGTCTTTCTCGCGGCCGAAGTGCCTGGTGTATCGCCCCTGGGGGGTGCACCGCCTCGGGGGTCCGCGCAGGAGACCGCCAGCGCGGCCAAAGGCAAAGCAGCGATGCAGAGTTGACGGAGAAGAGGACGAAGACGCACGAGACCTCCTTGAAGGGATGTGCCAATGCGGCTCGGCTGGAAGCTCTCGGATTCCTCGGGTAATCGATCCCCTCGCAGACTGGTCGTCACTCTTCTGGGCGGGACCCTGGCCGTGGCGGTGGCCGTTGGGGGTGTGCTCGTCGTCCGGCTGACGAACCATCCCGGGTTCGAGATGCACGGCCTGCCCGGCGGCGGCCGGTTGAACGCCAAGACGCTGCGCGAAGGCGAGCTGGTCGTGACCTCGGCCCAGGCCTCCGCGCTGAAGGGGACCGAGGTGAGCCTGAACGGCAAGCCGGTCGCGGTGCGGGCGTCCGGCGGTGAGCTGGTGATCGAGCTCGGCTCGCTACGGGATGGTGAGTACGAGCTGCGGGTGGCCAAGGCAGCGTCCGTCCTCGGCGGCGGCGCCGAGCTGAGCCGCCGCTTCACCGTGGACACCACGCCACCGGATCTGAAGGTCGCCGACGCCCGGACCCACAGCCTGAAGGGCCCCGTCACGATCAAGGGCAGCGCGAAAGGTGCCTCCGGTGTAACGGTCGACGGCAGGAAGGCGCGGCTCGGCTCGGAGGGGGCCTTCGCCATCACGCTGGGCCGTCCGCCCGCCCGGGCCGAGGTTGTCGCGACCGACGTGGCCGGGAACACCGCGCACGAGGAAGTGGCGGTCACCGTACGGCGACCACTGCTGCGGGCAGTGCACGTCAGCGCCCTCGGCTGGGCCTCCGACCAGCTGCGGAAGCCGATCCTCGCGCTGCTCCGGGAGGGCAAGCTCAACGCGGTCCAGCTCGATATCAAGGACGAGCTGGGCGAGATCGGTTATGACTCCCGGATACCCCTGGCCAGGAAGACGGGTGCATCGAAGGGGTACTACGACGCCAAGAAGGCCATCAAGCAGATCCACGATGCGGGCGGCACGGTCGTCGGTCGCGTCGTCGCGTTCCGCGACCCGATCCTGGCCGCTGCGTCCTGGAAGGACGGGCACCGGAACCGGGTCGTTCAGACCCCGAGCGGCCGACCGTACGGCGCCGGCTCCAAATACGGCGCGCTGTCCTTCACCAACTTCGCCGACAAGGACGTGCGCAAATACCACCTGGACCTGGTGGCCGAGGCAACCGGGCTCGGCTTTGACGACATCCTCTACGACTACATCCGCCGCCCCGACGGCAAGCTGAGCGGAATGTCCTTTCCCGGCCTCGGTGACAGCAAGCCGGAGGACTCCATCGCCCGGCTGGTCGCCCAGACCCGCCCCCTCGCTCGTCAGCACGGCGCCTTCCTCGGGGTGTCGGTATTCGGCATCGCCGTCACCCGTCCCCTCGAGATCGCGCAGGACATCGGCAAGCTGGCCAAGGCGTGTGACTACATCGCCCCCATGATCTATCCCTCGCACTGGAACCCGGGTGAGTACGGAGTGGCTGACCCGAACGCCCAGCCGTACGCCATTACGAAGCGGTCGCTCGCCGACTTCAAACAGCAGACGAAGGGCACCAACGCACAGATCATCCCGTGGATCCAGGACTTCTCGATGGGCATCGCCTACGGCGACAAGGAGGTCGCCGCCCAGATCCGCGGCGCCGCGGACAACGGAATCAAGTCCTTCCTGCTGTGGAATCCCGGTGTCCGCTACCACGGCGGTGCCTTGGCTCGCATCGGCTGAGCCCTCTGGCCCGCCCGAACCCGCGCCGCCCGTGTCCGGGAAAGTGCTGGTCAGCCTGGCTTCGGCAGGGCCGTAAGTCGCTACGCGACCTGGACGATCTCCAGCGCCGTCGTTGTATCGGCGGCTTCTGGTGCCCGCACGGCGCCTGGCAATCGGACTGGGAAGCGAGAAGAACGACCGGAATGAGAACAGAGATCCGATATGGGGGAGTATGGTCGGGGAAAGCGCAGGAGAAGCATGCTTCTGGGCAGGAAGTAGGTCCGAGTGGCGGTCGAGTGGGACAACGTCGGAGCGCTCAACAGCGCCCATGACCACTTCCTGGACGGTCTGCCGGTGGGTGGCGGTGTGCGGGAATCGGTCCTGCGCTCCTGGCAGCGGTGCCGGTCACAGGGGGTCACCGCCGATCATGTCGATGTCCTGTATCACCAGGATGTGGACTTCGGCGGCCTCCTCCACCACATCGCCGGGCCGGTCCTCGACGATCTGGAGGCGAAGGTCTCCGGCATCAAGGTGAGCGTCTTCCTCTGCGACGAGCAGGCGCGTGTGTTGTCACGTCGCGTGGGCGAACCGTCACTCAACGGGTTCCTCGACAGTATCGACCTCTGTCCAGGCTTCGGCTTCTCCGAGCCGGTCGTCGGCACCAACGGGATGGGCACCGCGCTCGCCGACCGGCGCCCGTCGTTCATCTGCGGGCGCGAGCACTTCGCCGACGCCATGCGGACGTACGCCTGTGCCGCCACTCCGATCCGCGATCCGTTCAGCGGACGGATCCTGGGGGCGCTGGATGTGACGTGTGAGCGCGCCGACGCCGAGACCTCGATGCTGCGCCTGGTCAACGAGACGGTCGAGCTCATCGAACGGCGCCTGCTCGACCAGATCCGGGGCCGTGAACGTGCCTTGCTCCATGTCTTCCTGCGGGCTCGCCGCCGCGCGGGCGTCGCGGCGAGCTGGTTCGACCAACCGGTCTCCATGGGCTTGCTCCCTGATGACCTGCTGGAGCAGCGCGACCGTATCGTCCTGCTGGAGAAGGCGGCGGAGATGATCTCCGCAGGACGCGCCTGCCTCGCAGAGGTGGAGCTTTCCCACCGGCGCTTCGCCACTGTGTTGAGCCGACCGGTGCACAGCCCCACCGGGCTGACGGGGGTCGCAGTGGAAGCCGTACTGCCCGATGGAGCGCTGCGCTGCCTGGGTGCCCAGGCGAACAGCACAACTGGGGACATCACCATGCCGGCCGACAGCCTCACCCCGGGCAAGGCACCTGTCATGCTGCTGCCGAGACCGCACGCCGTGCTCCCCGCGCACTCCGTGCCACCCGCCCGCAAGCCGCCGCCGGAAACCGCTCGGGACTGGCTGGTCGCGGTGGGCGAGCCGGGCGTGGGGCGCTTGGCCCTGCTGGCCCGGCAACGCCTGTCGCTCCTCGGCGAGGCCGGGGCCAGGATCGGCACCACGCTCGATGTGGCGCGCACCGCCGAGGAGTTGACCGAGGTGGCGGTCCCGAGCTTCGCCGACTTCGTCGCCGTCGACCTGCCCGACGCGGTGCTCAGCGGCGAGGAGCCGACCGGCCCCGGTGAGCCCGTCCGCCGCGTCGCGCTCAAGGGCATCCGCCCGGACTCGCACCTGCATGAAGTGAACGCCTTGATCACCTTCGTCCCGTCCACCCCGGCAGCGATCAGCCTGGCGGCTGAGAGACCGATCCTCGAACCCGATCTGCACAAGGCGGCCGGATGGATCGCCCAGGACCCGCCCCGCGCCGAGCGCATCCGTGAAGCGGGCATCCACTCACTGATCACGGTGCCGCTGCGCGCTCGCGGCATGGTCCTCGGCGTGGTCAGCTTCTACCGCTCCGAGCGGCCCGCTCCCTTCGAGGAGGACGATCTCTCCCTCGCCGAGGAACTGGTCGGCCGTGCGGCCGTCTGCATCGACAACGCCCGCCGCTACACCCGTGAGCACGCCACCGCCCTTGCCCTGCAGACCAGCCTGCTGCCCCATGACGAACCCGAGCAGAACGCCGTCGAGGTCGCGCACCGTTATCTGCCCGCGCACGGCGGCACCAGGGGCGACTGGTTCGACGTCATCCCGCTCTCCGGAGCGCGGGTGGCACTCGTCGTCGGCGACGTGGTCGGCCACGGGCTGTGCGCTTCCGCCACGATGGGGCGACTGCGCATCGCCGTGCGCAACTTCTCCGATCTCGACCTGCCGGTCGACGAGGTCCTGGCCCACCTCGACGACCTGGTCGACCGTCTCGATCTCGAACAGGACGCGCGAGGTATGGCCGGGGAGGTGATCGCGGGCGCCACCTGCCTGTACGCGGTCTACGATCCGGTCTCCCGGCGCCTGACCGCGGCCAGCGCCGGCCACCCGGTGCCCGCGCTGATACGCCCGGACGGCACCGTGGAGTTCCCCGATATGCCGCTCGGGCCGCCGCTCGGCCTGGGAAGCCTGCCGTTCGAGACCGTCGAGTTGGAGCTGGACGAGGGCAGTCAACTGGTGCTCTTCACCAACGGCCTGGTCTGCGATCGCTACCGGGACACCGACACCATGCTCGCCGCGATGCGCGACTCGCTTGCCAGTTCCGCAGGCAGCCCCGAGCAGATCTGCCGCACCCTGCTTGAGACCTTGCCCCCACCCGAGCCGCAGGACGATGTGGCGCTGCTCGTCGCAGGCACCCGTGCCCTGGACTACGGGCGGGTGGCGCGCTGGGACCTCCCCGCCGACCCGTCCGCCGTCTCCGCCCTGCGTTCGGCGGTCACCAGCCAGTTGGCGGCCTGGGGGCTGGACGAGCTGGGGTTCGCCACCGAATTGCTCATCAGCGAGCTCGCCACCAATGCCATCCGCTACGGCGGTCCACCCATCGAGGTACGGCTGCTCCGTGACCGCGCGCTGATCTGCGAGGTCACGGACGGCAGCAGCACCTCCCCCCGGCTGCGCCGCGCCAGCACCACCGACGAGGGCGGCCGTGGCCTCTTCCTCGTCGCGCAACTCGCTCAACGCTGGGGCACGCGCTACACCGGCGACGGCAAGGTCATCTGGACGGAACAGCCGTACCCGGCAACTAGCTTCCCCTCGTAACGTAGTGGCCGTGGTTGCAGGGGAAGTTGGGAGTAGCGGGCCTCATGCCGCCAGCCTCCGAAGAACAGGGAGGGGCGGTCTGGGCTCGTGCCGGTCGTCCCGGGGGCGGGTCGGTGAGTGCATCCAGGCCTTGGGCGCCCTGGCGCAGGTTCGCATTGCGGGGGGAATCCACCATGGAAAGGATTCTCGAGATGGCGGGCGCATACGAGATCCGCCACGAACAGCTGCCGGAGCGGAATCGCGGCACTCATGGGCACGCTGCCAGTCGTCTCTGACTGGCTGAATCTGCATATGTTTGATAAATAGGCCCACAGGGCCGCATACCTGCCGATGGCCGTGCGTATGCTCACCAGCCTCGCAGGTGAGGAGAAAATGTTCGATTTGAGCGCACCGATCTTGACCACTTTCGTGGTCTATCTGGTCGCCATGATCGGAGTGGGTGTCTGGGCCTACACCCGCACCCGCACCTTCGCCGACTTCGCCTTGGGCGGCCGCAGACTTAACGCGCTGGTCGCCGCCCTGTCCGCGGGGGCCAGTGACATGTCCGGCTGGCTGTTCCTGGCGCTTCCCGGAGCCGTGTACGCGACGGGCATCGGCGCCAGCTGGATCGCTATTGGTCTGGCGATCGGCACCTACCTCAACTGGCTGTTCGTCGCCCCCCGGCTGCGCACCTACACCGAGCGCGCCGGTAACGCCGTGAGCCTGTCGGCCTATCTGGAGGAACGGTTCGAGGACCGCACCCGGATACTCCGGATCGTCTCGGCGGCGGTCACCGTCGTGTTCTTCACCGTCTACGTCGCCAGTGGCCTGGTAGCCGGCGGGTTGCTGTTCGAGCAGGTCCTCAACGTCGACTTCGAGCTCGGGGTGACCCTGACCGCCCTGGTGATCGTTGTCTACTCCTGCCTTGGTGGCTTCCTCGCCGTAAGCCTGACGCACGTCGTGCAGGCCTCGCTGATGTTCCTCGCACTGCTCGTGCTCCCTGTGGTCGGTATCGGGGTGCTCGGGGGCTTCGGGGCGCTGGGCGATGCCCTCAGCGACAAGACACCAACCCTGCTGGACATGGGGGCCGAGGCCAGATTCGCCGACGGCGCGTGGTCGGCAGGCGGGTCGCTCGGCGCCGTCGCGATCATCTCGCTGCTCGCCTGGGGCCTTGGTTACTTCGGCCAGCCGCACATCCTGGCCCGCTTCATGGGCATCCGCAGCATCCACGCCATCCCCGCGGCCCGGCGCATCGGAACAGGCTGGGTGCTCGTCGTGCTCGCCGGAGCTTCGCTCGTCGGCCTCGTGGGAATCGGGCAGCTCGACAGGCCGCTCGACAACCCGGAGACCGTGTTCATCGCCCTGACCCAGGTCCTGCTCGATCCCTGGGTCGCGGGCATCATGCTGGTTGCCGTACTGGCCGCGATCATGTCGACCGCGGACAGCCAGCTTCTTGTGTCGTCGATCGCTCTCACCGAGGACTTCTACCGCGCGTTCCTCAACCGGCGGGCCTCGGACACGGTGCTGGTGTGGGTCGGGCGCTGCGCCGTGCTGGTGGTGATTCTGGTCGCCTACGTGATCGCGCTCAAGGGCGGCGGAGTGCTGAACATCGTCGCCTATGCCTGGGCGGGCTTCGGCGCCGCCTTCGGGCCGGTCGTCCTCCTCTCGCTGTACTGGCCGCGTATGACATGGGCCGGGGCAATGGCCGGAATCGTGTCGGGCGCGGGCACCGTCCTTCTGTGGAAGGAGATCAATCCGCTGCTCGGACCGCTTGAGTCGGGCATCTACGAGATGGTCCCAGGTGTGCTGGTCGCCACAGTCGCCGCGCTGGTCTTCGGCAGGTTCGTCGGCCGACCCCCGGAACGTGCCTTTTGGCGGATGCCGGGGGGCGGGGTGCACCAGCTGATGCTCGAGCCGTTTCTCGCACACGCACCGGTCGGCATGGCCGTCCTGGACACGGATCTGCGGTACGTCTGGGTGAATGACGTACTGGAGCGCATCATCCCGCTTGAGCGACGCCTGGGGCGGCAGGTGAAGGAGGTTCTGCCGAGGCAGGAAGCGGAGCCATTCCAGGAGAAGATGGAGAGGGTCCTGGAGACCGGGGCTCCGGTGATGGACTACGAATTCCGCGGCCCTACCTATCCCGATCCCCATCGGAAGCGCGCATACTCGGCCTCCTTCTTCGGCATGGAGGACCACCACGGTCAGCGCGTCGGAATCTGGTACATGGTCATCGACGTCACCGAGCGCTGGCAGGCCCAGGAACGCCTGGCCCTGCTGAACGACGCGAGCGGCCGCATCGGCAGCACGCTGGATGTGACGCTGACCGCACAGGAACTGGCCGACGACGCCGTGCCGGTCCTCGCCGACTTCGTCGCCGTCGACCTGCTGGACTCGGTCATGAGAGGTGAGGAGCCGGTTCCCGGGCCGGTCGACAGCACTCCCACCATGCGTCGCGCAGGGCAGAAGTCGGTCCGCGAGGGCTGTCCGGAGGCAGGTCTGGCCGTGGGGGAAGCGGTCCAGCGCACCCCCTCGTCGCCTATGACCCGCTGTCTGCTCGAGAGCAAGACCCTGGTGGAACCGATGGACGCCTCCACCAGTGCGTGGGTGGCCGAAGATCCGGCGCTGGGCGCCGTCGTCCGCGAGTTCGGGTTCCGCACGGTGATGGTGGTGCCGGTGCGGGCTCGCGGCGTCACCCTGGGCGCCACGACCTTCGTCCGGTCCCGGCGTCTGGGTCGCTTCAAGGAGGACGATGTACGTCTCGCCGAGGAACTCGTATCCCGTGCGGCGGTCTGTGTCGACAACGCACGCCGCTTCACCCGCGAGCGCACCGCGGCCCAGGCGATGCAGCGCTTCCTGCTGCCGCACGAGCTGACCGGAGGATCTGCTCTGGAGGTGTCGTCGTGGTACCTCCCGGCGGATGCACCGAGCGGTGTGGGTGGCGACTGGTTCGACGTGATACCGCTCTCCGGGGCCCGGGTCGCACTGGTCGTTGGCGACGTGGTCGGACACGGAATCCATGCCGCGGCAACCATGGGGCGGCTGCGCACGGCCGTACGCACGCTCGCCAACCTGGATCTGCCCCCCGACGAATTGCTGGCCCGCCTCGACGACCTGGTCATCGGCCTCATGGGGGCGCACAGCACCGATGAGGTGGCGGCCGAGAACGAGAGCGTGGCCGCCACGTTCATGGGGGCCACCTGCCTGTACGCCGTGTACGACCCGGTCAACAGGCGGTGCACGCTGGCCCGAGCCGGTCACCTCCCGCCCGTGATCGTCGGCCCCGACGGCGCCGTCGACTTCCTGGACCTGCCCGCCGGACCGCCGCTCGGCCTCGGGGCCCTGCCCTTCGAGTCCGTCGAGCTGGAGCTGGACGAGGGCAGCCTGATCGCGCTCTACACCGACGGCCTCATCGAGGCCTACGATCGGGACATCGGCGTCGGGCTGTCCCGATTGAGCAATGCCCTCGCGGTGCCCGGGCCGACGCTGGAGGAGACCGGCGGCAACGTGGTCAAGGCTATGCTGAGCGGTCCGCCGGCCGACGACGCCGCCCTGCTCCTTGCTCGGACCCGCGTCCTGGAATCGAACCAGGTCGCCTCCTGGGATCTGCCCACTAACCCGGCCATCGTGGCGAGTGCCCGCACCTACGCCGGCCGGCAGTTGTCGGAGTGGGGCATGGATGATCTGCTGTTCACCACGGAGCTGATCGTCAGCGAGCTGGTCACCAACGCCATCCGCTATGCGACCGGACCGATCTGTCTGCGCCTGATCCGGGAGCACGCCCTGATCTGCGAGGTTTCCGACTCCAGCGGCACCTCGCCGCGGCTGCGCCACGCCCGGACCACGGACGAGGGCGGGCGGGGGCTGCTGATCGTCGCGCAGCTCACCCAACGATGGGGCACCCGCTACACGGAGACCGGCAAGATCATCTGGACGGAACAGACCATTCCCTCCGACAAGGTGGCGTGAGCCTGGGCGCCAGAACAGACTGCCAGTGCTCCACTGGGTAACCGACATGTGATCTCGCCGTGCACCGGTAGGGGTTGAGCAGATCGATCGACGGCTGGTAGAACCGCTGGAATTGCCGCACTCTGCTATAGGTGACGCATGAGACCGTGACCGTGGCTGACCGGCTCGTCGGGGGGAACGGACGGGAGAAAAGCATGCTCGGTCGGAGGCCGTCACCGGTCCATCTCGCATCCGCCCATGCTGTGGTGACGGGCGGCTCCAGCGGCATCGGGCTGGCGACCGCCCGGGCACTGGCTGAGCGGGGAACGAAGATCTCCCTCCTGGCCCGGGGACAAGACCGTCTCGAAACGGCGGCGGCTGAACTCCGCCAGACGGGGGCCCACGTGGCCACCAGGCAGGCCGACGTCGCCGACCAGAAGGCACTTACCGCGGCGCTCGCCGGACTCGTCGAGGCCCAGGGGCCCTGCGACATCCTGGTCACCTCCGCCGGTATCGCCAGACCGGGCCACTTCCTGGACCTGCCCGACGACGTCTTCCGCCAGATGATGGAGGTCGACTACTTCGGCACGCTCTACGCGCTGCGGGCGATCGTGCCCAGCATGGTCGACAGGCGACGGGGGAGCGTTGTTGCGGTGTCGTCGGCGGCCGGACTGCTGGGCATCTTCGGCTACAGCGCATACGGCCCGGCCAAGTTCGCCGTCCGGGGGCTGATGGAGTCCGTGCGCGCGGAACTCGCCCCGCACAACGTGCATGCTGGCGTGGTGTTCCCACCGGACGTGGACACCCCCCAACTGGCGGAAGAGAACCGTTGGAAGCCCGCCGAGACGCATGCCATCAGCGGCACGATCAAGCCGCTGTCGGCGGAGGCGGTCGCCACCGCCATTGTGTCCGGTATCGAATCCCGGCAGTTCCTCATCTGCCCCGGCGCGGCGACCCGCGCGCTGGCCCGTTACGGGAGCATCCTGTCGCCCATGCTCAACGGCCGGTTCGATCGGAAGGTCGCCGCGCTGCGCCGGTCCGGGAAGACCCGGTAACGGCCTTCGCAGTCCGCACACCGTTCGGCACGGAGAACCTCGGAGCAGCAAGGTCCGTGAGGCGGGAGAAGCTGTGATCGTCTGGGTGAACGGTGCGTTCGGCAGCGGGAAGCAGGCTGGTGGATGAACTGCGTCCACTCGGCCTTGAGGCGCTCGTCTATGACCCGGAGAAGGTCGGGTATGTGCTGAGAGAGATCGTTGAGATGCCGACGGGGGATTTCCAGGAGCCTGATCCGCAGCGGAACGCGTCGTGACGAGGGGAAGGGCCTTATATGCGACACGTATGCGTCAACGCAGTGGGGCTCACCGCTGCCCTGGTTGTCTGCTTCGCCACGGCCTGCTCCGATCAGGACGACGAGGCCACGCGGACGGCTCGTTCATTCCTCTCCGCCTGGGCGGCGGGCGACGTGGAGAAGGCCGCCTCCTTCACGGACGCGCCGGTTCAGGCGAAGGAGGAACTGGCCCGCATCGACGAAGAACTCGGCATCAAGAAGACGCGGCTGACGCCGGGCACGAAGCAGGATGCACAGAGGGAAGGGGCGGCCCGCGTTCCCTTCCGGGTCGAGCTCACCCTCTCCGGAGCAGGCACCTGGAGGTACCGGTCCAGTGCCGAGGTCAGGAAGTCCGAGGGCGGCGACTGGAAGGTGCACTTCACTCCCGCCGTTCTGCACCCGGAACTGAAGGAGCCGACCAGTCGGCTGATGCTCGACCGGGAGCTCCCTCCCCGCGCCGGGATCCTCGCCGCCGACGGCAGCAACCTCGCACCGGAGACCACCGTGTGGGCGGTCAGTGTCTGGCCCGCCAAGGTCAAGGATCCGCGACGGGTCTACCGCGCACTCGAAGATCCCGAGCTCGGCGTCGACATCGACACCGATGCGCTCAAGTCCCGTGTGAAGGCGGCGAAACCGGACCAGGCTGTTCCGGTGGTCACGCTCAGGGACGGGGTCTTCCGCAAGGTACGGGACAACCTCTCGGCGGCGCGGGGGCTGCAGTTCCACGACTTCGAACGTGCCGTGGCCACCACCGCGAAACCGCTCATCGGCAGCGTTCAGCCGGCCACGGCCGAGACGCTGAAGAACGCCGGGCCGGACGCCGCCGCCACCGATGCCGTCGGAGCCTCAGGGCTCCAGTACCGCTACCAGAAGCAGCTCGCCGGCACCCCGGACATCACCGTGCGAGCCGCCGCCACGCCCGCGTTCGGAGACGGGCGTGTGGTGTACCGCAGCAAGGGCACGCCGGGCAAGCCAGTCGAGACCACCCTCGACCCGCCGACGCAGCGTGCGGCCGAGGCGGCCCTGGCGAGCACGGAGAAGAAGGCGGCGCTGGTCGCGCTGCGCCCCAGCACCGGCGAGATCCTGGCCGTGGCCAATGCCTCGGACTCCGCGGAGAACCTGGCGTTCAACGGCCGTTACCCGCCCGGCTCCACGTTCAAGGTGATCACGGGCGCAGCGCTGCTTCAGTCCGGGGTCACCCCCCGGACGCCGGCGCCGTGTCCCCGTACGGCGAACGTCAACGGGCAGAAGTTCCAGAACCAGGATGCGTTCGACCTGCCCGAGGGAACGACCTTCCGCGACGACTTCGCTCGGTCCTGCAACACGGGGTTCATCGGTCTGCGCGACAAGCTCGGGGACGGTGCGCTGACCGACATGGCCGGCCGGTTCGGCATCGGCGCCAGCTGGGACGTCGGCGCTGTCACCTTCGACGGGAGGGTGCCGACGCATGCGAGCGACAACGACAAGGCCGCGGCCATGATCGGCCAGGGTGAGGTCGAGGTGAGTCCCCTCGCCATGGCGTCGGTTGCCGCCACCGTCAAGGAGGGCTCGTTCAAGCAGCCGGTGCTGGTTCCCCGGGTCGTGCAGAAGAAGCACAAGGCCGCCAGGGAGCTCGACGCGGCTGTCGTGCGGCAGCTGCGTGCCCTGATGGGCGCGGTGGTGACCGACGGATCCGGGTCGGCGCTGCGGGGGATCTCCGGCCGGCCGGGGGCGAAGACCGGCACGGCGGAGTTCGGGGCGGACAGCCCGCCGCGGACCCACGCGTGGATGATCGGCTTCCGGGGAGATCTCGCCTTCGCCGTCTTCCTGGAGGACGGCGGCTCCGGCGGCAAGGACGCCGGTCCCGTGGCGGCGAGCTTCCTGCGAGGGCTGAACTGAGCCCGACGGTGTGGCGTTCGACGCTGGACCGAACGCAATGCAGCCCACGCGACCGGCGGCCCGCAGCATACGAGTGATGCCGGCCGCCGGTCCCAGCTCAGTGCCCGTTGCGAAGCAGCGAACGGACCAGTCGGCAGGTCGTGTCCGACGGCGGGTGGATCCCGATGCGGGCCGCGGTGGTCCGTATCTTGTGGTTGGGGGCGTGCTCAGCGCGGTAGGTACCTGTGTCGAGCAGGGCGATGGCCAGGCGCATGGCCTTCAGTTTGCGGTTGTGGGACTCGTACCATTCGCGCGGCCGTCCGGTCGGCAGCGGTTTTTTCATCAACGGTGTGAGCGGCTTGCTCGTCGGCTTTCTCGCGTGCTTCGTGGTCGACTTCTTCGTGACTGCGGCTACGGCCATCGGCGACCTCCCGGTGCGGTGGTTCGACCCTCACCAACTGCCTCCATTTTACTGCCAGCTGCTGACAAACGCCCTGGCCAGAGCGGGCCTGACCGTCACCGGCCCGGGTGCGAACCCCATCGCCGCCGACAGGATCTGGGCGGCAATGGTCATGGGCGCTTCGTGGGGTGAGCGGGTGGGCGGCGGGCGGCCTCGGCGACGAGGTCGTGCGTGGACTGCCCGTGGGCCACGGGGTGATGGCAGCGGTAGCGGTGCCGCGCGGCGGTGCCCAGATGCGTGCCCGCCCCCGCGTCCGCGAACTCCGGCATGGCGGCCGCGCACACCTCGTCGGCCTTCCAGCAGCGGTTCCGGAACGGGCAGCCGCTCGGCGGCCGGGTCGCCGACGGCACGGGACCGGCCAGCGGAATCGGGTCGATCGGATCGAGCAGCCCCGGCGTCGCCGAGAACAGCGCGCGCGTGTACGGATGCCGGGCCCGGCCGGTGACCTCACCGGCCGGTGCCTCCTCCACGATCCGCCCCAGATACATCGTGATCAGCCGGTCGCTGATCCGCCGCACCGTCTGGATGTCGTGCGACACGAACACCAGCGCAAGTCCCAGTCGCTCCTTCAGGTCCAACAGCAGATTGAGGATCTGCGCCCGCACCGACACGTCGAGCGCACTGGTCGGCTCGTCGGCGACTACCAGCTCCGGTTCGAGCGCCAGTGCCCGGGCGATCGCCACCCGTTGCCGCTGCCCGCCGGACAGCTGGCCCGGCAGCCCTTCGGCGAGCGCGCTCGGTAGCCCGACCAGCGCCATCAACTCCCGTACGCGGTCCTCGCGCTGGGCGGCGGTTCCGTGCCCGTGTACATCGAGGGGATCGCGCAGGATCCGGCGGACCGTCAGCCGCCGGTTCAGCGCGGTCGACGGGTCCTGGAAGACCATGCCGGTGCGGCGGCCGACCGTGGTCCGCCGCTCGGCGGGCCGCATCGCCCATAGGTCGCGGCCCCGGTACGCCACCGTGCCCGAGGTCGGGCGCTGCACCCCCACCAGCACCTTGGCCAGGGTCGACTTGCCGCATCCGGACTCGCCGACGACGCCCAGGGTCTCGCCCGGCTCGACGGTGAGGTCCGCCCCCGTCAGCGCGTACACCCGGTCGCGGGAGAAGAGACCCCCCGTTCGCGCCTTGTGCACCACGTGAACACCGGACAGGGAAAGCAGACTCATGTGACGGCCTCCTCGTCGCCCCCCGGCGCGGGCGCGCCGAGCGCCACGGCAGGATGGTGGCAGGCCACTACATGCTGCCGCCCGTCTCCCGCCAGAGCGGGTGCCGTCGTATGGCACACCTCGCTCGCCATCGGGCAGCGGTCCGCGAAGCGGCAGCCCGCCGGGAAGGCGGCGGGCGACGGTACGACGCCCCGGATCTGCGTCAGCCGCGCGGCCGCCGACTCCAGCGACAGCACCGAACCCAGCAGCCCGCGCGTGTAGTGGTGGGCCGGGGCCGCCACCAGGTCGGCGGTGACACCGCTCTCCACGATCTGCCCGGCGTACATCACGACCACCCGGTCCGTGACGTCCGCGACCAGCGCCAGGTCGTGCGAGACCAGGATCAGCGCGAAGCCCAGCTCCGCACGCAGCCGCAGCAGCACCTCGATCACCTGCGCCTGCACGGTCACGTCCAGCGCGGTCGTCGGCTCGTCCGCGACGATCAGCTTCGGCCCGCGCGACAATGCCATCGCGATCAGGACCCGCTGCCGCTGGCCGCCGGACAGCTCGTGCGGATAGCTGCGCAGCGTACGCTCCGGATCCAGCCCCACCATCTCCAGCAACTCGGCCGCGGACTGCTTTCCCCCACGCCGTACGACCTGCTTCAGCTGCGCCCGGATCGTCATCACCGGGTTCAGCGACGACAGGGCGTCCTGGTAGATCATCGCCATGTCGTGGCCCAGCAGTCGGCGCCGGGCCCGCATCGGCAGGCCGATCAGCTGCCGGGCGTCGAAGGTGACCCGGCCGCGGACGCGGGCGCCCCTCGGCTCCAGACCCATCACCGTCAGCGCGGTCAGCGACTTCCCGCAGCCCGACTCGCCGACCAGTCCCAGGACTTCCCCCGGACGTACGTCGAAACTGATCCCGTCGATGATGTCCACACCGCCGTGCCGGGCGTCGAAGCCGATGGCCAGGCCCTCGACCTCCAGCACCGGAGGGCCCGGCGGCAGCGGCCGGGCACGGGCCCGCAGCCGACGCGCCGCCTCGGTCAGCTCCGGCAGCTCCAGGACCGCGCCGCTGCCCGGCTCCGGCGCCTCCAGCCGGTCCTGCGCCTTCCTGGCCTCCACATCCCGTGCCGCGGGCGCCGCCCACGCGTCCGACACCCCCTCGGAGAGCACGTTCAGGGACAGCACGGTGACGAGCATCAGCAGCCCGGGGAACACCGTCGCCCACCAGCCGCCGGTCAGCACCATGTTCTTACCGTCGGCGATCACGCTGCCCCAGGACGGATCCGGTGGACGCACCCCCGCGCCGATGAACGACAGCGACGCCTCGAAGACGATGGCCTCCGCGACCTGCACCGTGCAGAACACCAGTACCGGCGCAGCGCAGTTGACCGCCACGTGCCGCAGCACGATGTGCGGGGTCCGCGCGCCGATGACGCGTTCGGCGGTGACATAGTCCTCGCCGTACTGGTCCATCACATTGGCCCGTACGACCCGGGCGATCGGCGGCGTGTAGAGGAACGCGATGGCGCAGATCAGCACCGGGATGCCGCCGCCGAACACCGCCACGAGCACAGCGGCCAGCGCGATGCCCGGGAACGCCATCACCACGTCCAGACAGCGCATGAGCGTTTCGTCGACCGCCTTGCGCGAGGTCGCCGCGACCGCCCCGAGGAGTGCCCCCGCGACCAGGGCCAGTGCCGTGGCCCCCAGACCGATCGCGAGCGACCAACGCGCCCCGTACATCAGCCGGCTGAGGATGTCGCGGCCCAGGCTGTCCTGGCCCATCCAGTGCGCGACCGACGGCGCGCCCTCACCGTGGCCGCGGTCCACCAGCGGGGCCTGGTCCAGTGGATCGTGCGGAGCGATGAGCGGCGCGAGCAGGGCCATCAGTACGACGGCGCCGATGACGACCATGGCGATGCGTGAGGCGACGGGCAGCCGGCGCCAGCCGCGCAGCCGGATGCCGGGCCGGGCAAGCCGTTCGGCCAGGCGGCCCCGGTGCAGGAGCGCGGACATCAGTCGGCGCTCCGCAGCCGCGGATTGACCAGCAGGTAGAGGATGTCGATGACGAGGTTCACGATCACGAACCCGAAGGCGGTCGTCAGCACGACGCCCTGCACGACGGCCGGATCGCCGTTCTTCACCGCTTCGATCATGAGCTTCCCCATCCCCGGCAGCGAGAAGATCGTTTCGATCACCACCGCGCCGCCCAGCAGATAGCCGACCCTTAAGCCCAGCACCGTCAGCGGGTTGATGAGTGCGTTCCGCAGCACGTTCCGGCCCACGACCACGACCGGGGGCAGGCCGCTGCCGATCGCGGTGCGCACGTAGTCCTTGTCCAGCTCCTCCACCACCGCCGTTCGCACGATCCGGGTGAGCTGGGCCGCCACCGGCAACGACAGCGCGAACGCCGGCAGCGTCATCGTCTTCAGCCAGCCGCTGAACGAGTCAGCCGGATTGATGTACCCGCCGGTGGGAAACCAGCCCGCATCGACGGCCAGGTACTGGATCATGAGGAGCGCCAGCCAGAAGCCGGGCGCGGCCACTCCGGTGAGGGACACCACCCGGATCAGCTGGTCCGGCAGCCGGTCACGGTAGATCGCCGCCGTCACCCCGAGCACCAGGGCCAGCACCACGGCGATCCCGAGCCCCAGAAAGGTCAGCTGCATGGTGAGCGGCAGCGCCGTGGTGACCTGGTCGACGACCGGCGCCCTGGTCAGCACGCTGATGCCCAGGTCGCCGTGGAGCAGGTCCCCCACGAAGCGGACGTAGCGGACCGGCAGCGGATCGAGCAGCCCGTTCCGCTCACGGAAGTCGTGGAGCTGCTGCTCGGTCGGATTCGCGCCCTGGAAGTACGCCGATGCCGGATCGCTGTCCGAGAACCGCATGACGAGGAAGACGAACAGCACGATGCCCAGCATCAAGGGGGCCAGAAGAGCGATGCGGCGCGCAAGAATCCTGGCGATCGCCACCACGTGCGGCTCCTTGAGATCGTCGCTTCGCCCTCCGACCCGTCGCTTTCTGCCGGCGCTACGCGGGTTTGCCCTGGAGGACGTTGATGCCGGGATACGGCTGGGGCCTGATGCCCGTGATCCTCTTCGGGTCCCAGGCGGTCATCAGCTCGTTGTGCACGACCGGATAGATGACCGCGTTCTCCGCCACCACGTCGATGTAGTCCTGCGTCATCTGCTTCTTCTTCTCGGCATCCGGCTCCCGCGTGGCCTGGTCCATGAGCGTGAACAGCCGTTTGGCCTCGGGGCGGCCGTCCCATCGGGCGTACCGCATCCATAGATTGCCGGGCCCGTAGTTGTAGTGCATGATCAGGTCGGCGTCGAGGCCGAACTGGTTCGGGTTCGAGGCGGCCGCGACAACCTGGAAGTCCTTCTTCTGATCGAGTTTGGTGAACAGCGCCGCGGTCTCCTGCGGCTCGAGCGTGGTCTCCACCCCGACGGCGTCCCAGGAGGCCTTGATGGTGGGCAGGCAGTCCGCGATCCAGCTGACGTTGACCGCCATCAGAGTGATCCGCAGCCCGCTGACGCCGGCCGCTTTCAGTAACGCCCTGGCCTTCTCCGGATCGTACGCAAAGACCGTCTTCGCCTGCCGGTAGGTCGGGTTGGACGCGTTGAGGAAGGACGTGGCGGGCTTGCCGTGCCCCCGGAGCGCCGCGGAGATCATCTTCTCCGTGTCGATCGCGTAGTGCAGCGCCTGGCGCACCCGGACGTCGTCGAAGGGCTTGTGGGCGGTGTTGAAGAGCAGGAAGAGATGGTTCATCCCGGCGCCGCCCTCGACCTTCAGGCCGCTGCTCTCCAGCTGGGCGATGTTGGCGTACGGAATGTTGTCCGCGATCTGCGCACCCGCGCTCGCACCGGAGATCTTCGCCACGCGCGGCGCGGCATCCACGATCGACAGCCAGTTCATCTTCCGGAACGTCGCCTTCCGCGGCCCGTTGTAGCCGTCGAACGCCGCGAACGTGGTGTTGGACTTCGGGTGGTGTGCCGTCTGCCGGTACGGCCCCGAGCCCACCGCCTTCCCCTTCTGTGCCTCGTCCCAGGCGCCCGGCCTCGCGTAGACGTGCTTCGGCATGATCTTGGCGAGGGTCAGCCGCGGAGCCCCGTCCGGGAAGGGAAACTTCAGCACCAGCTCCACCGACCCGTCGTCGATCTTGCGGACCTCCTTCAGCCAGGAGGCGAAGAAGTTCTTGGCGAGCGACGGCGTGTCCGGGTCCAGGATCCGGTCGAAGGTGAAGACGACGTCATCCGCGGTGACCTTCTCGCCGTCGTGCCACGTGGCGCCGTCCCGCAAGGTGAACCTCCAGCGGATGGAGGACAGGTCCGTGGGGATCTCGGTGGCCAGCGCCGGGTACGGCTCACGGCTGATCGGATCGGTGTCCAACAGCCCCTCGTAGATGTGGTGGTTGGCGGCCATGCTGAACGCCGACGCCGTCTGCGTCGGATCCCAGCTCTGGTCGTTGCCGTATCCGATGACCGCGGTCAGCGTTTCCAGGCCGCGCCTGCCGTCTCCGCCGCCGGTGTCGTTCGTGGACTCGGGCCCGGCGGAGCAGGCGGAGAGCGTCGGGGTGAGGGCGGCGGCAGCGCCCACCGCTCCGGAGTACTTGAGGAAGGACCGGCGGTGTAGCGCCGGTTCACGGGTCACGTCACGCACGGTTCCTCCTGGGAGGGGTGGGTGGTGCGGAGTGGTGGATCGGGTGGACATACGACGCGGACGTATGACGTCCTAGGTCTGGTCAGCAGCGTGACCATAGGAGCGCGCATGGTCAAGGGAGCGTGCGCGAGTGGCGGTTCTCCAGAGGTGCTGGCCAATGTCCCACCGGCGGCACCGTTCCTCAGGCCGCGCGCTGCGCGCGGCTCCGGTGCCGGAGGATGATGTCGGCGTACCGGTGTCCGGTGCCCTTGATGGTGCGGGCCTGGGTGCGGTAGTCGACGTGGACGAGGCCGAAGCGCTTGTCGTAGCCGTACGCCCACTCGAAGTTGTCAAGCAGCGACCAGGCGAAGTACCCGGCCAGCGGGGCGCCCTTGCGAGCCGCCGAGGCGCAGGCGGCGAGGTGCTGGTCCAGGTAGTCCTGGCGCTCATGGTCGTCGACGGTGCCGTCGGAGCGTACGACGTCGGGGAAGGCGGCGCCGTTCTCGGTCACGTACAGCTTGCGTGCGCCGTACTCGTGGGTGAGGCGGAGCAGGAGCGTCTCGATGCCGCTTGCGTCGATCTCCCAGTCCATGCCGGTGCGCGGCACGCCCGGGCGGCGCACCGAGCGGGCGTGCGGGACCGGACCCGTGGGGTCGTCGGCGACGGTGGCCGGGAAGTAGTAGTTCAGGCCCAGCCAGTCCAGCGGTGCGGCGATCGTCGCCAAGTCGCCCGGTTTCTCCGGGAGTTCGACGCCGTACACCACACGCATGTCCGCCGGGAAGCCGCGGCCGTGGACCGGGTCCAGCCACCAGCGGTTGGTGTGGCCGTCGATGCGGTGGGCCGCCGCGACGTCCTCGGGACGGTCGGTGGCGGCGTGGACGGTGGAGAGGTTGTTGACGATGCCGACCTGGGCGGCCGGGGCCGCGGCGCGGATCGCCTGCACGGCGAGGCCGTGGCCGAGCAGCAGGTGATAGGAGGCGCGAACCGCAGCGGTCAGATCGGTGAGGCCGGGGGCCATCCTGCCGTCGAGGTGCCCGATCCAGGCGGAGCACAGGGGTTCGTTGAGGGTGGCCCAGTGAGTGACCCGGTCGCCGAGGCGCTCGGCGACCGCAGACGCGTATGCGGCGAAGTGCTCGGCGGTCGCCCGCTCGGGCCAGCCGCCCCGATCCTGCAGAACCTGCGGCAGGTCCCAGTGGTACAGGGTGACGGACGGGGTGATACCCGCCCCCAGCAGGCCGTCGATCAACTCGTCGTAGAAGGCGAGACCCTTGGGGTTCACCGGCCCGTCGCCGCCCGGCACCACCCGGGGCCAGGCGATCGAGAGCCGGTAGGCGTTGGTGCCGAGCTGCTTCATCAGCCCGATGTCCTCGCGCCAACGGTGGTAGTGGTCGCAGGCGACGTCGCCGCGGTCGTTGTTCGCGATCTTGCCGGGGGTGTGCGAGAAGGTGTCCCAGATCGACGGTGAACGGCCGTCCTCGGTGACGGCTCCCTCGATCTGGTACGCCGATGTGGCCGTACCCCACAAGAAGTCGTGCGAGAGCGCGGCGAGGTCGATGGCGTCGGACACAGAAGTCCTTTCAGGAAGAGGAAGGTTGGTCACTTGACCGCTCCGGCAGTGAGCCCGGCGACGAGGTAGCGCTGCAGCAGCAGGAAGCCGGCAACCACGGGGACGCTGACGACAAGCGAGGCGGCCATGATCTGGTTCCAGTACACGTCGTTCTGTGTGGAGTAGCCCTGCAGACCCACAGCGAGTGTGCGGGTGGTGTCGTTGGTCATGACGGAGGCGAAGAGCACTTCGCCCCACGCGGTCATGAAGGCGTAGACGGCGACGGCGACGATGCCCGGGATCGCTGCGGGCACGACGACCCGGAAGAGCGCGCCCAGCGGGCCGCAGCCGTCCACCAGCGCCGCCTCGTCCAGGTCCCGGGGGACCGAGTCGAAGTAGCCGATCAGCATCCAGATGGCGAACGGCAGCGAGAAGGTGAGATACGTCAGGATCAGGCCGCCGCGCGAGCCGAACAGCGCGATGCCCGTGGCATTGCCGATGTTGACGTAGATGAGGAACAGCGGCAGCAGGAAGAGGATGCCGGGAAACATCTGCGTGGACAGGACGGTGACCGTGAACACGCGCTTGCCCGGGAAGTCATGGCGGCTGACCGCGTACGCGGAGAATACCGCGATCACCACAGAGCAGACGGTCGCCGCGCCTGCCACGATCAGCGAGTTCATGAAGTACTTCGCGAGTGGGACCGTCGACCAGATGTCGATGTACGGGCGGATCGTCAGGTCGCTGGGCAGCCAACGGAACTTCCCGGAGACGTCCTGCAGCGGCTTCAGGGAGCTGGAGACCATGACGTACACCGGCAGCAGCACGAAGCCGGTGAGCAGGGTGAGGACGACCCGGCTCGTCCAGAGAAACGAGCGCGGGGCGGCCATCGGGGACCTAGGCATCGGTGACCTTCCGTCCGCGCGAGGTGAGCACGAGGTACCCGCCCGTGACGCCGAGCAGGAAGAGCAGCAGCAGGCCGGACATCGCCGAGCCGGTGCCGAAGTTCCAGGTCACGAAGGACGACTGGTAGATGTGGATGGAGATGAGGTCGGCGGCCTCCGGTGTGGCCTTGCCGAACAGCACGTACGGCGTGTTGAAGTCGTTGAACGTCCACAGGAACAGGACGAGGATCAGCACCTGGTTGACGGGACGCAGCGACGGCAGGGTGATGCGGCGGATCTGCTGCCAGATGCCGGCGCCGTCGAGGGCGGCCGCCTCGTACAGCTCCTTGGTGATGTTCTGCAGGCCGGCCATGACGATGAGGAAGGCGAACGGCCAGCCCTTCCACACCGAGACGATGAGCAGCGCGACGAAACTGTTGTCGCCGATGAGCCAGAAGGAGGGCTTGTCGGTGAGGTGCAGTTGGTCGTGCAGAACGTGGTTCACCAGGCCGTTGTCATGCTGGAACATGAACGCCCAGGTGATGACGGCCGCGTACACGGGCAGCGCGTACGGGACGAGGAACAGGGCGCGCAGGAGGCCGCGGCCGCGGAACGCGTCCTGCATGCAGATCGCGGCCGCCGTGCCGAGCAGCCAGCACAGCGCCACGGACAGCAGCGTGAAGCCGCAGGTGACGAGGAACGAGTCGAGCAGCGCCTGGCCGACGGGCGCGTTGAAGTCCACGGCCATCGTGTAGTTGTCGAATCCGGACCAGGGGGCGGTGTTCCAGTCGCGGATGTAGAACTGGGTGAGCTCCTTGAAGCTCATGACGATGCCGATCACCATCGGCACCAGGTGGACCAGGAGTTCGAGGAGCAACGCGGGTAGGAGCAGCAGGTATGGCAGTGCCGCGGGGCGTATCCACCCGGTGCGGCGGGGGTCGGGCGCCGCACCGGGGGAGCTCTTGCGCACCGTCCCCGTCCGCTCGTCGACCGCCGGGACAGGTGCCGTGGTGGTCATGCCGGTGTCCGCGCTCACTTCGCCGGCATCTGCTGCTGGGCCTTCTCGAGCTTCGCCTGCACTGACGCGGTGGTCACCGGGCGCCCGGCTGCGGCATCGGCGAACAGCTCCTTGACGGCGGTGCCGACGGCGGTCTCGAACTGGGACTCGTCGGCCACCTGCGGCAGCGCCGCGGCGCTCTGGGCGAGAGTGTCCTTCAGGACGGTCGTCGCAGGGGAGTTGAACGCGGGATCCGACTGGGCGGACTTGACCGGTGGGATGGAGCCGTACGCCTTGTTGAGGATCTTCTGCTCGGCGTCGCTGGTCATGAACTTCACGAACCTGATGGCGCCGTCGAGGTTGTCGGTGTTCTTGAAGACGGCCAGGTTGATGCCCGCCGCCATCGAGTTCACCATCGTCCCGGTCCCCGGGCTGCCGGACTGCACGGGCACCGGTGCCACGTCCCACACGACATCCTTCATGCCGAGGTCCTTGAGGGTGGCGGACGCGGTCTGCCACAGGATCATCGCGGTCTTACCCTTGGCGAAGTCACTCAGGGACTGGTTCTGCGCGTATTCGGCGTTGCCCGGCGCGATGATCTTGTCCTTGGCCATCAGGTCGACGTACTGCTTCACTGCGGCGACCGCACTGTCGGAGGTGAAGTCGGGCTTGCCGTCGGCGGTGAAGAAGTCGGCCCCGTGCTGCTTGCCGAAGACGAAGGCGTGGTGGACGTTCTCCGCCACGTTCGCGCCCTCGGCGCCCAGGCCCCACTTGCCGTCCTTGGAGAGCTTCTTGCCGGCGGCGACCAGCTCGTCCCAGGTGGCGGGTGGCTTCGAGACGCCCGCGTCGGCGAGCATCTTCTTGTTGTAGTAGAGCGCGTACGCCATCGAGTACAGCGGCACGGCGGCCGGGTCCTGGCCCTGCGCGCCCGTCGATCCGAGCGCGGAGTCGACCAAGCGGTCCTTGCCGCCGATTTTGTCGAAGTTCTTGGCGTCCCACGGCAGCAGGGCCCCGGTGGCCTGCAAGGAGGCGCTCCAGGTGTTGCCGATGTTCAGCACGTCGGGGCCCTGGCCGGACGTGGTCGCGGTCAGGATCCGGTTCAGCAGGTCCGACCAGGGGACGACCTCCAGCTTCACCTTGATCCCGGTCTGCTTCTCGAACTTGTCGAGCTCTGGCTGGAGGACCTTCTTGTCCACCTTGATGCTGGCGCCCTGGTTGGAGGCCCAGTACGTGAGCGTCCTCGGCGAGTCGTTGGACCCGCCGCTGTTCGTCGGCGAACCGCCTCCGCAAGCCGAGGCGGCAAGGGCCAGAGACATGGTGACGGCGCCTATGGCCGCGGCTCGGATGCTGCGCATGGCTCCAGGTGTCCCTTTCCGGGAGTCGCGAATGCTGGGAGAGGAGGCTCCGGCACGACCGTGTTCGACTCTCGAAGCCCGACATCCCTTAATTTAGAACGTGAGTTAAACCGTAAGGGAAAGTCGCGTCAAGAGATCCGCAGAGGTATCTTGCTCAGCGGAGCCAGCGAACCAGGGGGTCAAGTGGCAGCGCGCAACGGCCGAACGGTCAGTGACCTGCGGCGTGAGAACCGCACCGCGGTACTGCAACGGTTGTACTTCGACGGGCCGATGAGCCGCAACGCCCTCGCCCCCGCGACCGGACTGAGTTCGGGTTCCATCAGCAACGTCGTCGGCGAACTGCTCGCCGACGGCCTGGTGGAGGAGGCCGGCAGCGTCGACTCCGATGGCGGCCGCCCCCGCACCCTGCTGCGCGTCGCCCCGCACGGTGGCCACATGATCGGCGTCGACGTGGGCGAAACCAGGGTCCGCATCGAGCTGTTCGACCTGTCTCTGGCCGAACTCGCCCGCACGGAACAGCCGTTGGCCACGGGAGGGGCTGGGAGCCGGGAACGCTACGACGCCGAGCTCATCGTCGGCCACATCCTCCACGGCATCGCGGAGGTCCTTCAGACCACCGGAACTGCCCCCGAACAGCTCCTCGGCGTCGGCATCGGCGTGCCCGGCATCATCGAACGCTCCGCCGAGGACGGCACGGTCGTCCACGGCCAGACCATCGGCTGGGACGCCGTCCCGCTGGAACGGATGCTGCGTTCGACGGGCCAACTCCCCGAGCACGTACCGTACTTCATCGACAACGGTGCCAAGACGCTGGGCCAGGCCGAGATGTGGTTCGGCGCCGGACGCGGCGCGCGCAACGCGGTGGTCGTGCTCTTCGGCTCCGGCGTGGGCGCCTGCGTCGTCACCGATGAGGTGGAGCACGGCCGGGCCGTCGAGTGGGGGCATCTGACCGTACGGGTGCGGGGGCGCCGATGCCGGTGCGGCGCGCTCGGCTGCCTGGAGGCGTACGCGGGTGCGGAGGCACTGCTGGCGCGCTGGCGGGAGGCGGGCGGGCGGCCGCCGCAGGACACCGACGAGGAGACCGCGCTGACGGCGATGCTGGCTGCCGCCTACCCCGAAGGCGGCGGCGACCCGGACCCCGTGGCGGCGGGCGTCCTGACCGAGACCGCGGAGTACCTGGGCGCCGGCCTGTCCGACCTGATCAACCTGTTCCAGCCCGAGCGCATACTCGTCGGCGGCTGGGCAGGCCTCCAACTTGGCCCGCGCTTCATGGAGTCGGTACGCACCCACGCCCTTTCGTACGCCCTGACATACCCCGCCGGACGCGTCGGGATCGAACTCGGTCGGCTCGGTCCCGACGCGGTGACCGTGGGCGCCGCGATCCTTCCGCTCGCCCACTTCTTCGCCCGGGGCGGACGCCGCTCGCGAACCTCGCTGCCGGAGCAGTCTCCCGCCTGG
Source organism: Streptomyces sp. KR80 (assembly GCF_052245555.1). Taxonomy (NCBI): domain Bacteria; kingdom Bacillati; phylum Actinomycetota; class Actinomycetes; order Kitasatosporales; family Streptomycetaceae; genus Streptomyces; species Streptomyces sp. KR80. Next base: position 97,706 of record NZ_JBQQCD010000009.1, on the reverse strand, counting down.
CGCAGGACACTGGACGGGCGACTGGCGTAGGCCCTGTCCGGTCGGTCAGGCCGGGCTCGCGTGCCCTGGCACCGCACCTCGCCGCGTTGTCGTCGGTCGCCGATGGCCCCCAGCTACCGCTGGGAGGTGCCCCCACCGCATGGACTCCCTCCTCCGCCTTGCGATGCTCCCCCAGCTATCGCTGGGAGGTGCCCCCTGCACCAGACCCCCGCTCACTGATCCGGCCTGACCGACCGGACAGGACCTAGGCCCGCCCCTGGACCTTGGGCCCAGGGGCGGGGAGCCCATGGCCTACGGATAGTTCACGACGTTGGCGACGTTGTTGCTCGAATTCGAGGGACCACCGGTGTCATTGATGACGTGGTTGATGGTGCCCGTGCCGCCCAGTGACACCGTCACCATGTTGTGGAACTTGACGCCCTGTGTCTTCGGGACCTCGAAGGCGTGCTCGGCGACGACGGACCGGTTGACGTTGAAGAAGCAGTAGCTGCCGAGGCCCCAGGCCTGATGGCTGGTGACCGAGTCCGCGACCTTGTAGGCGGCGTAGCCCTTGGTGTCGCCGTTCATCCAAGACCCCTGGTCCGGCGGGTCGTACGGCATCTCGTTCTGGTAGAAGTACGTGCGGCCGCCGTTGCCGTTCCAGATCGTCTGGTGCTTCTGGTAGTGCTCGACGAACAGGCCGTACATGGTGACGTCGTCGCCGTTCACGATCAGCCCCGTGTCGCCCGTATTGGTGTTCCAGCCGACGCCGTCGCCGTGGTCGCCCCGCCAGATCCACAGGTGGTCGCCGATCACGTTCGAGCTGTTGACCACCAGGCTCTTCGTCGCCTTGCCGACCCCGGCCCCGCCGACCCGGAAGAACACGTCGTGCAGAGAGGTCGGATCGTCGGCGTGTCCGGCGTCGGCGCCCTTCGGGCCCACCTCCATCAGGGTGTCGGAGTTCTGCGTTCCGGCGTCGACGAGCAGGCCCGCGATCTTCACGCCGTCGACGTCGGCGACCGACATCGCGGTGATGCCGTTGTCGGGGACGAGCGTGGCCAGGCCGAGGCCGAGGACGACGGTGTCAGGCCGGGTCACCTTCAGGGTCTCGTCGAGGTGGTGAACGCCGGGGGTGACGATGAGGTTCTTGCCGTCGGCGAGGGCTGCGTTGATCGCGGCGGCCTTCACGCCGGGCTTGGCGATGAAGAAGTCGCCGATCGGCAGCGACTCGCCCTTCGGTGCCCCGCCGGCCCAGGTGGTGCCGCGCGAGTTCTTGCGGAGCTCGGGCACGAACACCTTGAAGTCACCGGCGTCGTCGACGTACAGGAACGGCTTCTCGCGCGTGACGGGCGTCTGGTCGACGCGGGTGTAGGGCGGCTTGGGGAAGTCGCCCTGGGGGGCGTTCTCCGCGCCGACGAACACCATGTTCCAGTTGGAGCCCGACCAGCTGCTCCACTCGGTGTTCCGCGACAGCCACTGCTGCTGCGAGCCGGAGCGCACCTGCCCGTCGACCTTGGTGTCGGCCATCAGCCCGCCGCTGGACCAGCCGCCGTCGTCCAGCTGCAGATCGCCTTTGACGTGCATACGGCGGTAGGGCGCGGCCTGCGACACGGCCCACCGGTCGGCGCCGGAGGCGGGGTTCACGGCCAGGTTCTCGGCGCCGCGCCAGAAGTTCTGGGTGGCGTTCCCGTCGAACCAGTCGGCCTCGGCGTGGACCGCGCCGTTGATGGTGGTGTCGTCGGGGGACAGGCCGAGACCGGCGACCTGAGTGTAGAAGCCGACGTTGGCGTCGACGTCGTACGAGCCGGGTTTGAACAGCAGCGCGTGGCGCTCGCCGCCGAACTGGTTCTCCTCCTGCTGCTTGAAGACGGTGTCGAGCCGGTTCTGGATCGTCTCCTTGGACATGGACGGGTCGAAGATCTCGACGTTCGGGCCGAAGTCCGGGTCGGCCGCGGAGGTTCCGGTGGAGGACGTGGACCGGGAGGCGTCGGGGGCGGCGCCTGCGTTCTGGACCGTGACCGCCGCCACCGCACCGGAGGCCAGGAGGAGGGAGGCCGCGGCTATGGGCAGGACACGTCCTCGGCGGTGCAAGTGGCGGCGCTGCTTCGCTCGGAAGCCTTGCCAGAGGGAGGGACTCATGTGGGCCTTCCTGCGTGGGGGAAGAAGGGTTGAGGCCGGGAGGTGCCAGGGGGCGGTTGCACGCGTGTGGGGGCCGCGTGCACCCGCCCCCTGGTCCAGACTTAATTCGAGGCTTGAGTTAACTCGTGAGGACTTGTGCAGTCAAGGGATCGGTAAGCGCGATCTACGTTCAACTCATGAACGCGGCAGCCGGGTTGAACGCGTCTGCACTGCTTCGACCGGACTCATTCGGGGAGGGGAGGTTGGCCCGCGTCATAGACGAGCAGGCGGCGTTCGGGCAGCAGGCGCGCCTCAGGGCTTGGGAGGTGCGGTCGCAGTGTTCCGTCGTGCATGAGGTGCAGGACCTGAACCTCGCGGGCGAGGACCAGGAAGTCGCCGATCATCTTGCGGTGGCAGCGCCACCACACGGACTCCGCGCACATGACGGCGGTGCGCTCTCCGGCCGCCTCGGTGAGCAGGTCGTCGATCGCGGAGCGGAACTCGGGCGAGCGCATGTGGGCGGCGTACCCACAGAAAGCACGGTTGCGCAGCGCGGTGTCGGGCGTGTCCGGGCGTGCCTTCCGCCAGCCGCCGAGCCGCTTCTCCCACCGGTAGGCGATGCCGGCCCGCGGCAGCCACCGTGACATGGCGTCACGGTTGGCGTCGGGATTGTGTCGGCTGCCCGGCGCCGTCCGCACGTCGACCAGCCGGCGCACCCCGGCACCGTGCAGCAGCCGCGTCATCTCCATGGCGTCCGCGGTGCCGTGGCCGAAGCTCAGCAGTTGCATGTCAGTCACGCGGCCCTTCGCCCAGCGCGGCGCCACCGCCTCGTGGCGCCAGGCTCCGTCCACACGCATCGCGGTAGCGCGCCAGACGGCTTGCATGGTCTCCCCAGCGCTGCTGGGCCTTCTCCAGGAGGACGCCGGGCGACCGGTGTGGGTTTGGCGCCAAGGCCCGTCAGGCGCCGCTGCCGGACGGCGGCCAGACGTATCGGCCGTACGTTCGGGAGACCCGGATCCGCACCACGACCCGCCGCTCCGCGACCATCGCGGAGCGGAACTCCTCCCAGTCCGGGTGCTCGCCCGCGATGGTGCGGTAGATGTCGATGAGCTCCCCGACCGTCGCATCGTGCGGATCGGCGGCCACCGGGGACACCTCGGCCTCGCCCTCCGCCACCACCCACGCGCCCATGTTGTTCGTGGTCACGTGGAAGGACGCCCGCGGGTCGCGACGCAGATTACGAACCTTGGCCCGGTCGTCGGTGGAGGAGATCCGCAGCACACGCTCCTGCGGATCGAAGGCGAAGCCGACGTTGGACAGCTGCGGCCGCCCGTCGTGCTTGAGGGTGGCGAGCACGCCTCTGTGGCTGGTGGTCAGCAGCTCTTCGAGCTTGTCCTGCTCGGTGGTGTCGCTCATGGCAGGCCTTCCTGGTGCGGGGAGTTCCACCGATGTCTAGCCCGTATTGCCGGCGCCCGCCAACGGGGATTCGGCCGCTCGAGTGACTGCCGCGTGCCCTGCTGCGTAACCGGCGTGGCGCCGCACGGAGCCGCACGGGCCGCGTGGCGCCGAACAGGGTCGATGGCGCCTGGGCACATCGCGGGCGCGGGGCACGGCCGAGGGCAACCGCCCCGCGCCTACGGCACCGGCTTCGACGGTCCGCGCTGGTGCGGTATCGCGATCTCGCCCGACTGGTGCAATGCCACGGTCCGCGCGGGGGAGGGAATCCTGATGCCCTCGGCCCGGTACCGCTGATGCAGGCGCTTGATGAACTCGTGCTTGATCCGGTACTGGTCGCTGAACTCGCCGACCCCGAGGATCACCGTGAAGCTGATCCTGGAGTCTCCGAACGTGTGGAAGCGGATGGCCGGTTCATGGTCGGGGACACCGCCGGTGATCTCGGTCATCACGCTTTCGACGACCTCGGTGGTGACCCGTTCGACGTGTTCGAGGTCGCTGTCGTAGCCGACTCCCACCTGCACCATGATCGACAGTTGCTGCTCCGGCCTGGTGAAGTTGGTCATGTTGGTGCCGGCCAGTTGGGCGTTGGGGATGATCACCAGGTTGTTGGAGAGCTGGCGCACCACGGTGTTGCGCCAGTTGATGTCGACGACGTAGCCCTCCTCGCCGCTGCTGAGCCGGATGTAGTCACCGGGCTGCACCGTCTTCGAGGCGAGGATGTGCACGCCCGCGAAGAGGTTGGCGAGGGTGTCCTGCAGGGCCAGCGCGACCGCGAGGCCGCCCACACCCAGCGCAGTGAGGAGAGGGGCGATGGAGATGCCCAGCGTCTGCAACACGACGAGGAAGCCAATCGCCAGCACCGCAATGCGCGTGATGTTGACGAATATGGTGGCCGATCCGGCCACGCCGGACTTGGCCTTCACCAGGCCGCTGATCACGCGGGCTGCGGTGAACGTGACGACCAGGATGAGCAGCACGGTCAGTGTCCGGTTGACGTTCCGTCCGACCGTCTCCGTCAGCGGAAGCGCCGCGGTCGCTACCGCCAGGCCGGCGGCTATCGTCGCCCAGGGCACCACGGACCGCAACGCGTCGACGATGACGTCGTCCCCGCTCCACCGCGTCCGGTCAGCGTGCCGTCCCAGCCACCGCAGGGCCGCTCGCAGCAGCAGGCCCGCCGCGATGCCAGCGGCCAGCGCGGCCCCCGCGACGAGCACGTCGTGCAGTGTGAATGCGCGGTTCACCGGTCGGCTCCCGCTGCTCGGGGGAGCGCTCGTGCTGCGAGCCCGATGTGATGCGACGTCACCTTGCCACCTGTCGTCTCTGGGATAGGCCAATGCGCCGAGTCGTACGCGGACGACCCGACACGAACTGCCATCCTGCCGCACGCGGTGCGGCAGCCAGTTGGCGGGCAGGTGCTCGCACTACTGGATGTGGCGACACCCCGAATCCGTCGGTCTCTGCCGCATCCTGTGGCCCGCTGCCAAGGACCTCGTACAACGGCGTATGGCGCAGTACGGCAAGTAACGGCGCTGCACGCCGCCGAAGGCGCATAACGCCACGCCGACCGCCATCCCAGCGTGGCCCCCGCATGGCTCACCTGCGGCGCGAGGGCTCCGGCCCCAAACGGAGGACTGCGCTGGCCCCGATCGCCGAACGCGCCCACGCGGCTGCCGTATTCACCCAACGCCACACCAAGACCAGCCCCCACGGCCCGTACCGGGGCGAAGACCACGCCCGCAGCGTGGTGGGCCTGGCTGCCGTCCTCGGCCTCGGCACCAGCGGCATCACCATTGACCCCGACTGGCTCCGTTGCCGCACCTGGCTGGCCCGATTTCTCGCTGCAGTGATCCTTCTCTCGCTCTCCGTGCCCGCGCGGAACCCGTTCCGCCCGCGGATCCGGCTCGCGACGTGGGGAGTTTCATCGGCGAGTGGCTGCACCGGGCTGCCCTGGACATCCCATCCCAGGACCAGGGCATGGCCGGCCCGGTGACCCAGCTGTCCCACCGCGACATCGTGGAACGCGGCGTGCGGGAACTGGAACGGCTTCGAACCAAGAACGTCTCCTTCTGGAAGGGCTACTGAGAAGAGGCCGGAGTGATGGACCCCGAACTCCCATACGGGCTGCCGGGTTTGCTGGCTGGCATCTGCAGGACTGCATGTTCGCCGCAGCCGAGCACCGCCCCAGATTGACGGCCATCGACCGGCCGCGGCCGGCATCGACCGGTCCGCCGTCCTCCGGCCCGCCAAGTTCGCCGAAACCTTGGCCTGGAGGTATGAGGTGTCCGAGACGACAGGCGGCACTCCACTCGACAATCGCCTCGACACGCAACTGGCCGCTGCCCTCGACGGTGTGACGTTGGCAGTGGACGCATCGCATGCGACGGTCCGCGACCGGGAGATCACGGCGGACACCGCCCGGCAGCTGCGCCAGGAGCTCATAGGCGTCGTCTACGAGACCTGCCACGTGGGCCACGTCTTCGGCACCGAACGCCCGCGCTCGTTCCGCGACCCCTGGCTCGAAGAGCGGCTAATCGCCGGCACGCCGCACACCACCACGTCCGTTGCGGCCATCTTGCGGCCCCCCGCCGTCGCCGTCATCGACGGGGTCAGGGTCCAACTGGCTACGTCCGCGGAGACGGAGCAGGCGAGCGGGTCGGGCAGGGTGCGGCTGCCCGCCGGGCGTCCGGCCTGTCTCCCGCAGCCGACGGGGGGGTGGCAGGGCGGGGTGCCGTGCGAACGAATCACCTGAAGTCGACGTCGCTGCACAGGAAGAACGTCTGATCCATGTGCGAGGCCTGCCAGATCGTGTAGACCACATGGTGCCCGCTCAGGCCGGAGGTACTGACGTCGATCGTGTAGTTCTCGGCGGGCGCGTATCTGTCGGTCCGGCGCAGCAGTTGCAGGTCGCTCCAACGCAGCGGCTGAGTGGTGGGGTCGAAGCCCTGGCGGGTGACGTAGACGAGGATGTAGTCCGCGCCGTGGCGGGCCTGGTCGTGCAGCCGCACAGTGAAATCACGGCTGACACTCGTCTTCTGCCATGGGCCCACGGTATCCAGCGAGTTGTAGCGGCCGCCCTCGGTCCGGCCGCCACTGCACAGCTGCCCGTCCGGGATCACGGCGGGGAAGTTGCCGCCGGAACCGTTGCGGTACAGGCCGTTCCAGTTCCACATAGCGTTCGGGTTGTCCTGCCATGCCTGCCAGCACATGGGGTCTCTCTGCTTCATCTCAGGGTTCTGGAAGTCGCTGCCCCAGCGCAGCCAGCAGCCGTAGTTGCGGGAGGCCGGGTCGACAACCGACCCGTGTGCGGCGGCGGTACCGGTCCAGGGGATCAGGCAGAGCAGCACTGCGGACAGCAGGCCCAGAGCGCGAAGCGCCCAACGCAAGTCAGCGCCACGGGCATGAGAATGCATGATGGTCTCTCCATCCTCCGACGTAGGGATGATGGGAGCGCTCCCATGAGGGGGATACCCGCCGACTCGTGGCCAAAACTGAGCAAAACCGCAACAGTGTCAAACACGGGTCAGGCCAGGCGGATCATGGTCCAGGACAGGGACCGTCGAGCTTCGGCCACCAGTGCCAGCGGGTCCGTGTTCAGCCCGGTGCCGTCTCAGCGGGTGGAGACGTCGAGACGGCTGATGCGCTGGGCTCCGTCGGGGGCGCCCGGGTGACGGCTGGTCAGGTCCAGGCGGAGCCGCGAGCCACGCACGGGGTCGGTGACGACCAGCCGGGCGTTCCGGTAGATGCCGCTGCCCGAGTACCAGCGGCTGCTGGGCAGCTGGTTGCGGACCTCGACGGCGATGACGTTGGGGGTGCTGCCGTCGGTGTGCAGCAGCTCGGTGAGGTCGAAGGCGAACCCCGTGTATCCGTAGGGGTGACGGCCGATGAGGCGGCCGTTGCAGTACACGCGCGAGTCCATGTAGACGCCGTCGAACTCGACGGAGATCCGTTTTCCGGAGTGGCCGGGCGGCAGGGTGAAGGTGTTGCGATACCAGCCGAGGCCGCCGGGGAGGAAGCCGGTGCCGCTGCTGGTGCCGTGATCGGTGGTTGGGGTGAGCTCGATGCTCCAGTCGTGCGGTACGGCGACTTTCCGCCACGCCGAGTCGTCGTAGCCGGGCTCCATCGCACGGGCGTATGCACCGGTGGGGTCGGTGGTCCCGGCCGGGTTGACCAGCGCGAAACGCCAGCCGTCACGGAGCTCGACGATCCGGCCCCCGGAGGCCCGCGTACGGGGCGCGGCTGCTGCGCCGGCGGCCGGGACGAGGGCTCCGGCGACTGGCGTCGCGGTACCCGCCATCAACAACGACCTGCGCCTGACCGCCATGTGATCCCTCTCCTCAGGACGTGCCTCGAGCCTTCAGGGAGCGCTCCACGTCACTTCGTTGCGCACACAAGAGCCCACAAGCAATCACAACCGCTCGTGATTACACAGATTCTGACGGTGTGACACAGTCGCCCGTCAAGAGTCCGACCGCTCACTTCTGCGCCTCACGCCACATCGGCCGGAAGCCGCCGAGGACCGCCGCTCAATTGACGAGCCGGCATGCCCATGCGATGCTCCGATTTGGGAGCGCTCCCGCACCTTCTGCCGCCTCCTCGAGACGGCATCCTCCGTCTCATCTCGAAGCACTGGGAGCCGCTCCATGCCTGTTGTCCCGTCCTTCATGCAGTGCCCGAAACGCCTCTCGTCCGTCCTGCTGGCGACGACGGTGCTCGTCGGGTGTCTGACGACCGCCCCCGGAGCCGCTGGGCTCGCGACCGCCGTCGAACGGGCTGCGGCAGCGTCCCCCTTACGGACCAATCAGGCGGGCTATCTGCCGGACGGCCCCAAACGGGCGACGGTCGTCACCTCCGCCACACAGCCGCTCCCCTGGCAGTTACCGGACGCCTCCGGCGCAGTGGTGGCGTCCGGCTCGACCGTCGTACGCGGCACGGACGCGGCATCCGGCGACTCGACCCACATGGCCGACTTCTCCTCGTTCACCGGGGCGGGCACGGGATACGTCCTGTCGGTCGACGGGCGCAGCAGTCATGCCTTCGACATCCGCGCGGACCTCTACGACGGGCTGCGCTCGGACGCGATGGCCTTCTTCTACCACCAACGGAGCGGGCTTCCCATCGAGGCCTCGCTCGTGGGTTCCCCCTACGCGCGGCCGGCCGGCCATCTCGGGGTTGCACCGAACAAGGGCGACACCAGCGTTCCCTGCCAGGCCGGGGTGTGCGACTACTCGCTGGACGTCAGGGGCGGCTGGTACGACGCGGGCGACCACGGCAAGTACGTGGTCAACGGCGGTATCTCCACGTGGCTGGTGGTCAACTCCTTCGAGCGGGCGAAACGGTCCGGCACCGAGAGCGCGCTGGGCGACTCCACGCTGCGCGTTCCCGAGCGCGGCAACGGCACACCCGATGTGCTGGACGAGGCGCGCTGGGAGCTGGACTTCCTGATGCGGATGCAGATACCGGAGGGCAAGCCGTACGCCGGTATGGCGTTCCACAAGATCCATGACGCCGCCTGGACCGGGCTACCCACGCGCCCCGAGCTGGACGCCCAGCAGCGTGAGCTCCACCGCCCCTCCACCGCGGCGACGCTCAATCTCGCGGCCACCGCCGCCCAGTGCGCCCGGGTCTTCGCCCCGTACGACGCCGCCTACGCCGACCGGTGCCTGACGGCAGCGCGCCGGGCCTGGGCCGCGGCCCAGGCCAACCCCGCCGTGTACGCGCCGGATTCCGACAACACGGGCGGCGGCGCGTACGGCGACTCCCAGGCCACCGACGAGTTCTACTGGGCGGCTGCCGAGCTGTACGCGACGACCGGGGAGAGCGCCTACCGGGACGCGGTCACCTCATCCTCGTGGCACACTTCCGCAGGCGCCTTCACCTCGTCCGGCTTCAACTGGGCCGATACCGCCGCACTCGGCAGGATCACCCTGGCGACCGTGCCGAACTCGCTGCCGGCGTCCGACATCACCCGGCTGCGCTCCTCGGTGGCGGCCGCGGCCGACGGGTATCTGTCCACGATGGCCGGCCAGGGCTATGCGGTGCCGATCCCCGTCTCGGCGTACGTCTGGGGCTCCAACAGCCAAGTCACCAACAATGCGATCGTCATGGCCGTAGCCCATGAGCTGACCGGGCAACAGCGCTACCGCGCCGGGGTGCTGGAGGCGCTGGACTATCTGCTGGGCCGCAACACGCTCGGGCTGTCGTACGTCACCGGTTACGGCGAGGAGTTCGCCCGCAATCAGCACCACCGCTTCTGGGCGCACCAGCTCGACTCATCGCTGCCCAACCCTCCGGCGGGATCCCTCGCGGGCGGCCCCAACGCGGCACTGCAGGACCCGGTCGCCCAGGAGCGCCTGTCCGGCTGCAAGCCCGCGGCCTGCTACATCGACGACATCGGCTCGTACTCCACCAACGAAGTCGCGATCAACTGGAACGCCCCGCTGGCCTGGCTCGCCGCCTACGCCGCCGAACGCGATACGGACACCACGCCCTCGCCTGCGTGCGAGGCCACGTACTGGCGTTCGCCTTCATCCTCGGGCGGGAGGTCATCGGATCCGGTCGACGGGCTGCGGCGGGACGTTGCGGACGTCCCCGCCCGCCGCAGCCGTTGACGGTGCTAGCCGATCGCCGTGTTGGTCAGCTCAGGGCTGGGGTTCGGGAAGCAGGACACAGGCACGTCGACATCAAACCCGGCCGAGACCACTGCGGTGAACGTCAATCCCGGGTCGCTGTAGCTGGTCCCGGCGACCTTGGACACCACGGTGCCGCTCTCGCCGGCGGTGACGCTTGCGGTGAGTACGGGCGGAGTGAGCGTAGATCCGCCGGGCACGGGCCCGGGGATGCTCACGGCGATCTTGCTGCCGGAGACGCTGGCGCTGGAGGGGTGCGAACCGCCGTCGAGTCTCGCCGAGTTGATACTCGCGCCCGTGATGGCGGTGTACTGCTTGATGTCTTTGATCTCCTTGACCTTGTAGCCCTCCACGTCGGTGGGCACGCTCATGACGCCGGGGGCCAGGCGGATGTCGAAGGCGCCGCCGGGTGCGCCGCTGGCCGGGGCGGTGGCGTCCACCTCGCTTGTCTGCGTGGACGGGCGGGGGTCGCCGATGGGCGGGCGGGCCTCGCAGTCGAACGTGATGGGCACGACCGCGGCGTGGGCCGTGGTGGGAGCGAGCAGCAGGGTGAGCGCTGCGGCGCCTGCGGCCAGCGCGGCAGAGGATGTGTGGGGGTAGCGCATGACGTTCACCTTCCGGTCAGGCGAGGCAGAGGGCCCTGATCGCCGAGGGGGATGAAGCAGGTGACGGCGGTGGTCGTCGAGCCGGACTGCCCTCCTGATCGTCGGCGTCGGTCCGCTTTATCGCTGCCGGCGCCGACCCTCAGGTTGGCGTTGTCGGGTGGCCGAAGACACGCGTGACCCGTTGGCGGTCTCCTGCGCCGCGGGGCCGATCGTCTTCTCCGCGGCGCCGGTCGGGTTCGTGCGGCCGTCGCCCTGCGTTGGGTCGGGTGGTGCGTACATGACAGGCGGAAGATAAGACGGTGATCTTGCGAAGGGAAGGAGCCGTTGTGGCAATGGCCGAAACCGGTCCAGTCGTCCGGCTCACCCGTTGCGCCCCAGGTCGCGTTCTTGATCGAGCAGATCGCCGAGCACATGGCCCGCTTCCCCGACCCGTTGCGCTAGAACGATCCCCAACGCTGGTTTGCGCCGCCGTTGCAGTCCCATAGGACCACTCGGGTGCCGTTGGTCGAGTTGGCGCCGGGCACGTCCAAGCAGCGGCCGGATTGCGGGTTGACGAGCGTGCCGCCCGAGTACTGCCACTTCTGGTTGCTCCCGCCGTGGCACGTGTAGAGCTGGCCCTGCGCGCCGTTGGATGTGCTGCCGCCGTAGACATCCAGGCACTTCCCGAGGATCTGCACCGTGCCGTCGCTGTTGACCGTCCACAGCTGGCCGGCGCTGCCGTTGCAGTCGTGGATCTGCACGGGGTTCCCGTCGGCGTCGCTGCCGCCGCTGTTGTTCAGGCACTTGCCGGCAAGACCGGACCTGATCGGGCCGCTGATCCCGGGCTGGGTGCTGCCGGGCCCTCGCTTGAACAGGCCGAACGAGGCGATCGCCGGGGCGGCCCGCGAGGCGGTGATCCGCAGCCGGATCCGGTCCGTGGTCACCGGTTCGCTCAGCCGGACCAGCTTCTTGTGGCCGACCGTGGTGTCGGCGGCGATCTGGGCCCAGGCGGTGCCGGTCCAGCGGTCCACCGCGAAGCCCTGGGTCCGCATCCCGATATTCAGGTCCTCCTGGACGGAGATCACGTCGAACGTCTTCTGGCCGGCCAGATCCAGCACCAGCGCCCCCGTATCGGCGGTCGGCTGCCACGAGGTGTCCAGGTTGCCGTCGAGAGCTGCGGCGGGCGCGTGCCCGGCGGAGTTGTCGGTGCCCGTGTCATTGGCGGCCGCGGCCCCGGCGGTCAGGTCGGTCTCGAACGTGCCCGAGATCGTCCGGTGGAGGGTGGACAGGGCGTCCAGCTGCTGCTGGTCGATCAGCCCGCGCCGGTCGGGCCCGAAGTTGAGCAGGAGCTGGCAGTTGCGCCCGACCGAGGTGTAGTACTGGTTCTCCAGCTGCGCCGGTGTCTTCATCACGTTCGTCGGCCAGAACCAGCCGTCGACCATGATCGACGTGTCGCATTCCGCGGGGGTCCAGCGCAGCAGGTTCCACTTGCTCGTCCCGTCGGCCTTGCGCTGGCCGAGCACGGCGTCACCGGCGAGGTCCTCGGCCCGCTCGTCCTCGGGCTCGAGGAACCGGTCGGCCGCGGTCGCGGGGTCGCCCACGAGCGGTGTCGGCGACCACTCGGAAGGCCGCCCGACGCCGTCCTCGTTGCCGACCCAGCGCATGTCGATGTCCTGGAAGATCACCGCGTTCGGCTGCAGCATCCGCACGATGCGGGTCCAGTCGGTGTAGTTGTACGGCTGTTCCCTGCCGGTCGGGTTGGCCCCGTCCCACCACACCTCGGCCACGTCGCCGTAGCGGGTCAGCAGTTCGTAGAGGTTGTTCATGAAGAGCGTGTTGTAGTCGTCGGCGGTGACGGAGAACGTCCGGCCGTCCACGACGTCCGCGGGGTGGGTGGGGATGGTGCGGGGCGTGGCCGGGCTGTTGTTGGCGAACCTGCCCCCGGGCTGGGCCTCGTGCAAGTCGGCCGGAGAGACGTACAGGCCGAGCCCGAGGCCTTGTTCGCGGGCGGATTCGGCGAGGTCACGGACGACGTCGCCCTTGCCGTCACGCCACGACGTCGATTCCACGCTGTGGTCGGTGTACCGGGACGGGAACAGCAGGAACCCGTCGTGGTGCTTGGCGGTGAGGATCACCGACTTGAAGCCCGCGTTCTTCAGCGCGGTGACCCACTGGTCGGTGTTCAGCTCGGTGGGCTGGAAGATGTTGGGATCCTCGGTGCCCGTGCCGTGTTCGCGGGTCGTCCAGGTGTTGACGCCGAAGTGGATGAACGCGGTCAGCTCCTGCCGTTGCCATGCGAGTTGGCGGGGCGCGGGCGTTACGGTGGCCGCCTTGGCCCGGATCTGTGCGGGGGTGTCGTTCGGGGAGATCGCGACCACGGGGTTCGCCGCGGCGGCGTCCGCTGCGGCGGCCTCCGCCGCCGGTTGCGCCGTACCCGCCAGCGCCATGAGCGCGGTCAGCGCCAGCGTCACGACGCCTGTCATTGCCTTTCTCATGCAAAGCCTCCTTTAGGACGCCACGAGCTGCCACTGCTGGTTGGCCCCACCGTTTCCCGGCCACTGGATGACCGCGGTGTCGTCGGCTGTCGAGCCGCCGGTGATGTCCGCCAGGTATCCGCTGTGCCGGTTGACCAGCGTGTTGTAGCCGTCGGCGGCCGTGCCGAGGGTCCACTGCTGGTTGGCGCCGCTGTTGACGGTCCACTGGACGAGCTGCGTGCCTTGGGTCGTGGAGAAGCCGGGCACGTCGAGGGCCCTGCCGCTGCCCACGTTGACGATCTGGACGTAGGCGCCGGACTGGACCGTGCGCCAGCGCTGGCTCCTCGCGCCGGTGTCGGTCTGCTGCACGATCTGGGCTCCGTCCGCTGTCGAACTGCCCGCGACCCCCAGGACCTTGCCGCTGTTGCGGTTGACGATCTTGTAGGTCGTGGTCGTGCCCGGGGTGATGGACAGGTTGTCGAACTGCACGGTCCGCCAGCGGGTGGCGATATTGCTCTCACCCACTCCGACCGCCATGCCGGCCGGCCCCAATCCGTACGTGGAGTCGTTGGCGCTGCCCAGCGTCACGCCGTCGACGATCGCGGTGAGCGTCGACCCCTGGAGCCGGAACGCGACCGTGTGCCAGGTTCCCGAGCCCAGCGCCGCACGCGTACCGGAGGCGAGCACCGTCATCCCTCCGCCCGTGTCACCGCGCAGGATCTGCCAGCCACCGCCCTGCCCGACCTTCAGGTAGTAGGCGTTGAGCTGCCCCACCTGCCAGTACTCGCGGGCACCGAACCGGCCGATGAGCGCCACCGAGCCGCCTGTCTGCTCGAACATCACATCGGACTGCACGGTGTAGTTGGTCAGCGAATTGTCGCCGATCAGCGCGTAGGCGGGGCTTTGGTGCGGGTGCCACGGGATCGGCGCGACCGGCGCCATCTGCCGCACGCACTGCCCGGTGCGGCCGCCGCCGCAGCCGACCGTCTCGAAGGATCCGTGCTGGTCGGTGAGGTACCGCGCCAACCGTCCGGATGCGTACGACTCGAAGGTGTCGGTGTGCGGCAGGGGGAAGGCCGCTGCCGCCGACCCGGTCGCCGAGCCCTTGCCCTGGCCGGTGGTCGTGCTGATCGAGTAGACCCGGCCGGGTTGGAGGGTCAGCGACCAAGTGCCGCCGGACGGTGTGATGTCCGGCTGGCGTACGAACCAATCGGCCTGGTTGTCGGAGTTCAGGTTGGACGCCCACACCCGCAGCGACCCGGTGGGCAGCCCACCCGTGACGGTGGCGGTGAACTGCTCGGTCGCGGTGGCGCGGGTGGTCTCGATGATGGTGGTGTAGTTGCCGTTGCCGGGCGCCTTGAGCGTCACATAGCTGCCGATGTTGCGATCGCTCGAGAGGTACCCGCTGGCCGAGTCGATGAACTGCCACCCCGGCTGGGCGAACTGGTTCCAGTGCGCCTGCACCCACAGGCTCTTGCCGTGGCTGTACTGGCCCGACCAGGGCTGCGGCGCCACCATCAGCCCGGTGGTCTGGAAGGGCAGGCCAGGCGGGAGTGCCGCGATCAGCGGCCAGTTCATGTACGCGGTCATCTTCGCGTCGATATAGCCGCGGCTCAGCTGACGGGCCATCACCGGGCCGCCGGCGTTGGCGTCCTGCGACCCGTTCTCGCTGGCCCACAGCGGCTTGCCGATGTTCCGCGCAGCCTCCGTCGACTCGCACACGTCGCCGGTCGACTCGGAGACGCCCCGGCAGGGGTAGTGCGCTCCGACGATGTCGATCGCGCTTCTGAACGCCGCGTTGCTCTGCATGTCGCCCACCACGTCCCACCCGCTGTCCGCGCCGACGAGCTGCACATGGCCGAACTCGTTCGCGTCGAGCGCGTTGCGTAAGTTGACGAACCAGGTTGTGTTCCAGCCGTTCTCGTTCCACCCGCCGAGATAGTCGATCGTGAGTCCATGGACGTCCCGGGCACCGCGCAGATAGTTGATCAGGTAGGTGATCATGTTCTGTGTCCACACGTCGGACGTGCCGATCCAGCCCGGAGCCGCCCACGCCAGCGCGGCCAGCTTGATGTTCGGGTTGCGGGCCTTGGCCTCCTTCATCAGCCACCACTCGTAGCCGCGCTGGTAGTTCTGGTCGGTGGCGGTGTGCATATGGCTGGGCTCGGCACCGTCGGTGGAGTTGGCGTCGCCGCCGATCTCCACCTTGAGCAGCGATATCGCGGCCCCGTAGCCCGGTTTGAACAGGTAGTCGAGGATGTGGCTGCGCTGCGGCTCGGCGTAGTCGTAGAGCAGCTTGGAGTTGCCTCCGCCGCCGCTGATCGCACCCACGCCGTCGAAGGTGCGGCCGGCCGCAGCGCCGTTGATGGTGATGGTGGTCGCGGCCTGCGCAGCCTCGGTGGGTCCCAGCGCGGATGCCAGGAGTGCGAGGACAACAGCGAGGACGCGCAGAACGAGGGCCCGCATCGCGTTCACACCTTGACCGTCTGTGCGCCGCGAGAACCGGGCGTTGAGGGGTGTCGCCATGCGGTGCCTCCATCGGGGACGGGACATCGACAACGTTGTCGCACGCTCGAAGAGGGATTCGTTTTGGATTCTTCGGATTGCGGGAGGATTGCGGCTGGTCAGCACCGCTGGGTCGGTAGCCGAGTGTGGAGTTAGGGCATGCTCGCGTCAACCCTTGCGGCGAGTGTGTTGCTTCGTGAACATTTCGCATGTGCCAATGGGATACGCCGACACGTCACCGGCCGGTGCCCACGGCAACGGCGTTGGCCGTGACGATCACGGCAATGGCCAGCCACGACGCCGGGTCGAGGTGCTGGCTGAGGACAAGCATGCCGACGAGGGACGCGAACACCGGGTTGACGCTCATGAAGATCCCGAAGAAGCGGGCGGGAACCCGGCGCAGCGCGAGCAGGTCGGCGAGAAACGGCACCGCGGAGGACAGCACGCCCGCGGCCAGCGCGCACAGCAGGGCGCCGACGGTGGGCTGGTGGAGCCACAGGACAGCGGCGCCGACGGGCAGGTAGAGCAGGCCGGAGACGGCTGCGGCGGCGGCCGATCCCTGCAGCCCGGGCAGGCGCTCACCTACCGTACGGTTGAGCAGGATGTAACAGCCCCAGCAGACGGCGGCGAGCAGCGCCAGCCCGATGCCGAGGTAGTCCGTGCTGGGCCGCGGGCGGGTGAGGACCACTACGCCCGCCGCGGCGGCGAGAGCACAGGCCAGATCGATACGGCGGCGGGAGCTCGCCAGCGCTACAGTGAGCGGACCCAGGAACTCCAGGGTGACCGCAAGGCCGAGCCCGATCCGGTCGATCGCCGCATACAGCGTCAGGTTCATGGTCGCGAAGACTGCGGCGAGCCCCAGCACCGGCCGCCACTGCGCAGCGGTGAACGCACGCAGCTTCGGCCGGCCGGCGCTCAGCAGCACCGCTGCGGCCACCCACTGGCGCACCGCCACCACTCCCGCCGGCCCGAGGGTCGGGAAGGCGAGCGCGGCGACCGATGCTCCGACCTGGTTGGACAGGCCGCTGCCGACCATCAGCGCCATCCCGGACCATCGGGGCAACGTCGCCTGCGCTGCGGTGGCCGCCGTCGTCTCTGTGCGCGCTTCGATTGCCATGGCACGACCATCCGCCACGCCGACGCATGAGAGAAATGCATCCGATGCGCCATCTATACTCTGGACGCATGAATGGTCGTACGGAGCCGGAGCTGCGGCACCTGCGCTGCCTGGTCGCGATCGTCGACACCGGCAGCTTCACCGACGCCGCGATCGAGCTCGGCGTCTCCCAGGCCGCGGTCTCCCGCACACTGCTCGCGCTGGAGCAGATCCTCGGCGTGCGACTGCTGCACCGCACCAGCCGCACTCTCACCCCTACCACCGCCGGCGTGCAGGTCCTCGCCCGCGCCCGCCACCTACTCGCCGAGGCCGACGAACTGGTCCGCCAGGCCACCACCGGCCACACCCGGCTGCGCATCGGACACGCCTGGTCCGCGCTGGGCCGCCACACCGCCGAGTTCCAGCGCCGCTGGCACGACCGCTACCCCGACGTCGAACTCCACCTGATCCGCCACAACACCCCCACCGCCGGCCTCGCCGAGGGACTGTGCGACCTGGCCGTCCTCCGCACCGCAATCGACACCCGCCGCTACGCCCACGCCCTCGTCGGCCACGAGCGCCGCTACCTCACCCTCGCCTCGGACGATCCGTGGACCAAGCGCCGCAGCGTCCGCCTGGAGGAGATCTGTGAACGCACCCTGGTGGTGGACCGCCGCACCGGCACCACCACCTTGGACCTGTGGCCCGAAGGCGCCCGCCCCGCCGTGGAGTACACCCACGACATCGACGACTGGCTCGCCGCCATCGCCACCGGCCGCTGCGTCGGCGTCACCCCGCAGGCCACCGCCACCCAGTACCGCCGCGACGGCATCGCCTACCGCCCCCTGCGCGACGCCGACCCCATCCCCGTCCACCTCATCTGGCGCCGACACGACCCCCACCCGGCCACCCACGCCGCCGTCGCCCTGCTCGCCGACCTCTACCGCGAAGACGCCTGACGCCCGAGCGAACAGCCCCCATGTCCGCGACTTCGGTTGCTGACAGCCGACGGCCGGGGGTCCGGTCGGCCGTACGTTCAGCCGCCGGCGGAGAGGTTCAGCCGTGCGACGGTCAGTTTGGCCGTGGTGGGGGAAGAGCTCAGCGGCGCCTCGTAGTCGGGCGTCGCCGACGCATACGCCCACACCAGGTCACCGTCCGGGAGGACTCCGATGTCACCGGCGAGCCGGGCCTTCATCAGCCGCTCGCGGGAGCGGAACTTCCCGTCGTAGTCGATCAGACGGAGACGTGTCCCGGTAAACCGCCCGGTGCACGTGCCCTTCGCACACCGCGGGTTCGCGAGCGTCTCCCATGACACGAGCAGCCGGTCTCTCCCGTACGGGGCTATGCGCACGTTGACGTGCTCGGTCCCCGGGACGTTGGTGAGATACACCGGCTTTCCGGCGGGCGTCGACCGGTTCTTAAGAAAGGCCACCGCGACCTGGTGGGTCTTCCACCTCGGCGTGACCTTCCAGCCGCGGCCGGTGGCGTCATCGGGATTCTTCACCGCCTTCGCCGCCCCGCGAGAGCCGAATGCGGTCGCGTACCGCCCGGTGGCCGATTTCACCAGCGCGCCCGTACGCCCCGGGAACGTGCCGCCGCAGTAGCCCGCCCAGCACTCCTCGCGCTGGACGACGGGTGCGGTCTCGGGGGCCCCGATACCGGTGCTGACGAAAAGACCGGACCTCCAGTCGTCGTGGCACAGGGAGGTGAACGGCCCGTTCTGCTCAGGAAACAGGGCGATGCCCTCGTTGTGGCTGCAACCCCAGTTCCAGCCGCCACCGAGCTTCGCGCCGCGGGCACTGACATACGCCAGCTTGTCGCCGAAGTGGCCGTCGGCCGGACCACCTGCGCCGTGGACGACGAAGTACGCGCCGTACTTCGAACCGTTCCACTTCAACTGGCCGTCCAGCACCGGAGCGGTGTCGTGGCTCGCCGCGCCAGTGAGTCTTCTGGTGAACGCCCGCTTGCCGTTCTTGTAACGGATGACAGCGGCCGCCGTCTCCTTCCACTTGTTGCTGTCGGCGACCCGGGTGAGGAGCGCGAACCCGTCGTTGTGCGCCATCAGTCCGCCGATCTCCTTCGCGCCCGCGACGACGGTGTCGGAACCGCTGCGCTTCATGGCCTTCGTGAGTGTCGTGACGTGGACGCCGTCAGCCGCAGGCCACGCGACACGGACGGTGCCGTCGGCGGCGACAGCCGTGTCGACGCGGGTCCACTCGGGCACGCGGTTGTAGCCCCCTTCGAGGTACGACAGCTTCTTCGGCAGCGTGACGGTGGTGAGCTCCAGCCGGTTGGCCAGAGACGCGGGTGCAGCCGACTTCGGCTGCGCGGTGGCAACCTTGTCGATCGCGGTCGGCGGGCTCGTCGAGGCGCTGGCGGAAGGTAAGGCGGCGGGAGAGGCGGAGACCGTGCCCCGCGGCTTGTCGCCCGTTTCGTCGATCATCGCCGATGCCGTGCCGTAGGCAGCCACGGCCAGCGCGGCGCCACCCGCCACCGCGATCAGCTGCGGGCTGCGACCGCGACGCCGGCGCCGGGTCGCCTGGGCTTTGGTACGTACCATTCTGCAACCGTTCCTCAAGGGGGCGCTGTCGCCGTGAGTTGCCGCCGTTGGCTGGAAGGTTGCCTTCGCCAAGGCCAACTCCCCGGCGCGGAGGGCCAGGAGCGTGTGAGAGCCTGCCGCCGCGCCGGTCCTCAGCACCGGACGGGCTTGAAGAACGACACCGACGCGGCCAGGACCTGCGGCGGCAGACTCCGACGGCCGTTGGACGAGGGACACATGAAGGTCCCGGGGACCGCGGCCGCGCTCGACCGGGGCGGGTCCGCGGCATGCTCAGTCGAGCTGGATGTAGTCGCCGGGGGTGGCGGTGAACGTGATCGGCGCACCGGCGGTGCCCGACCGGGGCGGCGTCACCGTCTCCCGGTAGGTGCCCGCCGCGATCTGGCAGGTATCGCCCGCCACGGCGAGGGCGGCGCACCTGGAGATGGTGCGTAACGGCGCGGCCGCCGACGTGCCGGCGTTGGCGTCATTGCCGGTGGGCGCCACGTAGTACGTCGTCGCCGCGGCGAACGCCGCGGAGTCGGTCGCCACGAAGGTCAAGGGCGGCGAGCGTCGCCACCACGGCTGCGGTCCGTTTGCCCAGTCTGAGCTTGCCTCTCATGAGCTTCCTCCGCTGGTCAGGGGTTCGGGTGGCTGCTTGGTCAGGGCCTCGGGAGACCGCGCGGCCGGGGCCTTAAGGTGGCTGCCCAGCCGGGGGCAGGGGTGGCCGTCACCAGGCCGCGTCGGCGTCGGGGCCGGTCGGCGCGCCCAGCACCGCGCACCTCAGCCAGTGCTGGGAGAGCAGCAGGATCAGTAGGCGACGGGCCATCCGCTGCTCCAGTTCAGGAGGTTGACCCCGAGCTTGGGCGTGCCGTTCGCCTGGCCGTCGTAGTAGTGGTAGACGAGCAGATCGCCGTCGACGTCCTTCATGACGTGCTGTCCGCCGGGCCCGATGTAGCGGCCGTGGCTCTCCAGGACCAACGTGCCGCCGTTGTTCATCATGCTGACTCCGTTCCTGTCATAGAACGGGCCGGTGGGCTTGGTGGCGCGGCCGACCTTGATCTTGTACGTGCTGTTGGTGCCGGCGCAGCAGGTGTCGTACGAGGCGAACAGGTAGTAGTACCCGTTCCGCTTGACCAGCGTGGGTCCTTCGATGGCCTTGGTACCGGTCGGGCGGGAGGCGAGGGAGTAGCGAGTGGTGTCGGAGGCGTGCTGCTTACCCGTGGACGGGTCGATACGGATCATTTTGATCCCGGTCCACCAGGAGCCGAAGGTCAGCCACCACTTGCCGTCGTCGTCGACGAAGAGGTGCGGGTCGATGGCGTTGTAGTCGCTGGAGGAGCTGGAGGTGTAGACGGCTCCCCGGTCGGTCCAGGTGCCGGGCTTTCCGCTGGTGGAGGTGGCGAGACCGATCGCGGAGTTCCGGGAGCCGAAGGTGGAGAGGGAGTAGTACATCCGGTAGCTGCCGCCGTGGTACGAGATGTCCGGCGCCCAGGCGTCGTTGCCGGGGGAGTACCGGGACCACCAGGACGGCGGCGAGTTGAAGGCGTTGCCGGCCCGGCGGAAGGTGATCCGGTCGGTGGACATGCGGGCCTCGATGTAGCCGTGGGTGGAGTAGAGCAGGTACTGGCCGTCGGAGGCTCTGATCATCGTCGGGTCGTGGACGACGATGTCGCCGGTGACATGGCCGGGGTTGGGGTAGGCGGCGGCTCCGGCCGGCATCAGGGCGAGGAGGAGAGCGGCGGGCAGGGCGAGGAGGGTTGTTCTCCGGGGCGTACTGCGGCTCATGGGGGTTCCTCCTTCGGGGAGGGCGGTTGCGGTGGGGTACCTGCGTTCGTAATGACGAACAGCAACCACAATTCCGAACGGAACGTAGAATCGAATGGTTTGCGCGTCAACATTTCGCGGAGACCTTCTTTCGCTCCATGTCCCTTTTGGATCACAGGTCTTGACCGCCTCGTTCGTCTCCCCACCGTGCGAGCGGCCGCCGCAGCCCAGGTCGCCCATGCCGCACCAGATGACAGCAGGGATCAACGCCGGGGTTGCTGATCGCCCGTCGGGGCGAAGGTGCGGCGGCCCTGTAACGAAAGGCCGCGTTCTTATTGACGTTCCAGGGCGCGGGAGCCACACTCCCGGCCCGCGATGGAAACCGCTTACTACCTCGCGGCACGCCTCTCGGTACCCGCAACCGATCCGCTTTCTTCCTAGGTCGCGGGTGCCCTCGAAGTGAATCGATTCACTCGAATCGGATTCGACGACGTGTGCACAGCGCCGGGCGACGGGCCCGGCTCCCCCCACAGGAGAAGATCAAAATGGGACGCAGAGCAGCACCCCGCATCAACCGAACCGGCATGGCCGTCGCCGGTGTCACCGCCCTTCTCGTCACCGCGGCCGCGGTGACGGTCCCCGCGATCGCCGCTGATGAGGAGCAGCGGGCGGCGGAACCGGTCGCCGCTGAGGCCCCGCCGCAGGCCGCAGCCGACTGCGGCGATGGCTCGTACCGGGCGGAGGCCGTGAAGAACGGCAGCACGTGGACCGCTCGGCGCGGCAGCAGCGTCGTGTACACCGGCGGCGACATGCGTGCGGCCATGCAGGCCGCGATCAACAGCCTGACCTCCGGGCGTACTTCCAAGGAACGGGTCGTCGTGCGCGGCTCGGGCTCCATCAGCCGGGGATCCCGGGTCTCCCTGCCGAGCTACACCGTGCTCGACGTCTGCGGCACCATCAACGTGACCGGCTCTGGCTCCGGCGACCAGGCGCCGGTCTACGCTCGCGGCGCACGGGACATCGAGGTCCAGCATCTGAACCTCACCGGCAACCCGTTGTACGGGATCTTCATGCGGAACGTCCAGAACGTCGTCCTCGGCCAGATCGACATGCGCCTGTCGGGCGGCCTCGGCGTCCGGATCGACAACCGCGGCGACACCAGCCAGTGGACCAAGAACGTCAGGATCGACAACGTCTACGTGTCCGGGGCGGGCAGCCACGCGGTGGAGACGTACGGCGTCGACGGCATCACCATCGGCACCGTCACCGCCCGCAATGTCGGCGAGTCCGGCCTGCTGCTGAACCAGACCATCAACGCCACCGTCACCAAGGTGGACGCGGACAACGCGGGGGCCGGAACCGGCTACGCGGCGTTCCGCATGGCCAACCGCAACGGCCGGGTCGGCAGCAGCTACCCCACCAACATCCGGGTGGGCGAAGTCATCGCCCGCCGCGGTGGACGCGGGGTCTTCTGCGTCTCCGAGAGCGGCGGCGCGGTCATCGACAAGGTGACCATCTCCAACACCGGCAACAACTCGATCCTGATCGAGAACTGCTACAACGTGAACATCGCCGCCCGGAGCGGCAGTGTGACGGGCGGCGGAGAGATCCGGCTGGCCGCGCGGTCGTCGTTCCCGAACAACCGCGACATCACCGTCCAGAACCTCACGGTGACCAACTCGGCCATCAGGGAAAGCCCCTGCGGAGAGAACACGACATTCCGCAACAACCGGCTCGTCAACAGCAGCCAGGACATCTGCTGAACGCCGGGCTTCGCGGCGTCCTGCGGACCGTGCCGATGCCGGTCCGCAGGACGCGCACTCTTCACTTCTCATGGCTCGTCAACTCGCCGCCGACGCGTACTGAAATAGCTAGGTCAGCCGGATCATGTTCCAGGACATGGGCTCCAGGGTGGTGCGCAGGGTGCCGTTCGTGAGGGTGGTGCCCTCGGCGGCAGGGTGCGGGGTGACGCGTTCCGGGGCGGCGAGGGTGTTTCGGGCGTCCGGGTCGGCGTCCCCGAGGACGCTGTGCTCCACGAGCCGGGTCACGTGCAGGCCGTGCAGGGCGACTTCCAGGGGCAGGGGGTCGGTCTGGCTGCGGTTGACGGCGAAGACGGTGACCGCACCCGTCTGCGGGTCGCGGACCGCGGTGGCGTGCAGCAGTGGCACTTCGCCGTACTGCTGGGTCTCGTACGTCGGCGAGTCGACCCGTACCTCGAGGACTTGGCCGCGCCCGTGGCGGGAGGCCTGGGCGAAGGGGAAGAAGGTCGTCTGCCGCCAGGCCGGGCCGCCCGGTTCGGTGAGGATCGGCGCGATGACGTTGACCAGTTGGGCGAGGCAGGCGACCGTGACCCGGTCGGCGTGGCGGAGCAGGGCGATCAGCAGGGAGCCGAAGACGACGGCGTCGGTGACGGAGTAGTTGTCCTCCAGCAGCCGCGGCGCCTCCGGCCAGTCCAGGGGGCTGCGCTGCTCCTGCTGTTGGAACCGGGTGAGGTACCAGACGTTCCACTCGTCGAAGGAGAGGTTGATCTTCTTCGTGGACTTGAGTTTCGCCCCGACGTGGTCGCAGGTGGCGACGACGTTGTCGATGAAGGACTCCATGTCGACGGCGGAGGCGAGGAAGGAGTCCCGGTCGCCGTCGAGTTCCTCGTAGTACGCGTGCAACGAGATGTAGTCGACGAGGTCGTAGGTCTCGGTGAGGACCGTGGCCTCCCATGCGGCGAAGGTCGGCATCGACTGGCCGGAGGAGCCGCAGGCGACCAGTTCGACGGACGGGTCGATCTGCCGCATGGCGCGGGCGGTCTCGGCGGCCAGCCGCCCGTACTCCTCGGCCGTCTTGTGCCCGGTCTGCCAGGGCCCGTCCATCTCGTTGCCCAGGCACCACAACCGGATGCCGTACGGATCCTTGTCGCCATGGGAGACACGCAGGTCGGACAGCGCCGTCCCGGACGGGTGGTTGGCGTACTCCTGCAGCCGGACGGCCTCGGCGACCCCGCGGGTGCCCAGGTTGAGGGCCATCATCGGCTCCGCCTGCGGGCCGATCTTCTTCACGAACGAAATGAACTCCGACAGGCCGAAACGGTTCGTCTCCGTGGACCGCCACGCCAAGTCCAGCCGCCGCGGCCGCTCATCCACCGGGCCCACGGAGTCCTCCCACCGATAGCCGGAGACGAAGTTTCCTCCCGGATAGCGGATCGCGGTCACACCGAGCTCACGGATCAGCTCCAGCACGTCGCTGCGCAGCCCGTCCTCGCCGGCCGCCGGGTGGCCGGGCTCGAAGATGCCGGTGTAGACGCACCGGCCGAGGTGCTCGACGAAGGACCCGAACAGCCGCGGGTCGACGTCGCCGACGGCGAAGGCGGGATCAAGGGTGAAGCGGGCGGTAAGTGGGTGGGACATGGCGTCCTTTCGCACGACAGGATCGGGATTCAGCCTGTTCTGGCGGGGAACCACGGGCCTTCACGTCCGCGAGGAACGGCCTCCTTGACCCGGCGGCGTGGAGCGGCGCCGCACCACCGGAAAGCTACGCCCCGATCAGTCGGGGCGTTTCTGGTTCTCGATGTATTTCTTCACCACGCGGCGCCCCGCCGCATGGGCCGGCGAAGTAGGAGGGTGACCAGAAGTGCTCGCCCCACAGGTCCTGCGTTGTCCGTCACGTGCGTCCGTAATGTCGAACGCCGCTCGGAACTCCGGACGGGAAGTTAGGTTCCGATGCTGGACACGTCAACGCTTTGCGCAGGATCCACAGAAGTTCCCCGCCAGCCGAACGGGGCGAGCCGAAGTTGTGAGGGCAGCGGCGCAATCGCCCTCTTGTTGCAGACCAGTTGAGACGGCAGACCTCGCGTAGGCAGGAGATGTTCGAGCCTCTTCCGAGGTACCGGAGGTACGTACGCGTGGGCAAACCCAGACCTGCTCTGCCGGCCGCCACGGCCGCCGTCGCAGCGAGCCCCCTGCTGCTCGCCTCGCCCGGGGCGATCGCCGGGATGCCCTGCGTGGCATCACCCGACGGGACGTGCTGCAACTGCTCGGCATGGCGACGACCGCGGCTGCTGTCACCTGCACCCGCCCTGGTTCCGGCCCCCCGACGCTGCGAGAGTTGCGCGCCTTGATCGATGGAGATGACACGCCGGCCCGCGCTTCTCACTGACAGCCGGACGCCGTTCGCCTGGCGAGTTCCTCAAGGTATCCACCTCTCCGGTCGCCGACCGGGTGTGTGTGGATGCCGACAGAGGCATTGACGTGCCCTTGCCATGCCCCTACTTTCTGGTCGGCAATCCGAACCATGTACGGCATTTCGAACACCCGCAGCCAGAGAAAGAGGCATCCATGGCACCCCCACTTGCCAGGCGAGCCGTCCTTCGTGCCGCAGCTCTCGCGGCCGCGGCACCTGTGATGTCCTCCGTCGCCGCAGGCAGGGCGACGCCAACCCCGCGTTCCGTGCTCGGCGCGGGCGAGTCGACCGCCGCACTCACCGCCCCGTCCGCCTGGACCCTGCAGCCGTTCGCGCTCAAGGACGTGGCGCTGCGCGAAGGCATCTTCACCACCAAGCGCGCCCTGATGCTCGACCACGGCCGGGGCTACGACGTGGACCGGCTGCTGCAGGTCTTCCGCGCCAACGCGGGGCTCTCCACCCGCGGCGCGGTGGCTCCCGGTGGCTGGGAGGGCCTCGACGGTGAGGCCAACGGAAACCTCCGCGGCCACTACACCGGCCACTTCCTCACCATGCTCTCCCAGGCCTACGCCGACACGGGCGAGAAGGTCTACGCCGACAAGATCCGCTCCATGATCGGAGCGCTGACCGAGGTCCGCGAGGCGCTCCGGGGCAACCCGGCTGTGCTGAGCGTCTCCGGCAAGTTCGGTACGGCCGCGGAGAACGTCCGTGGCTCCTACCAGTACGTCGATCTGCCGGCGGGCGTCCTCGGCGGCGCCGCGGCCGTGACGCTCGCGGCCTGGGTGAAGCCCACCCACAACACGAACTGGGCCCGGATCTTCGACTTCGGCAACGACACCACCCGCTACCTCTACCTGGCTGCCCGGAACGCGGACGGGGTCCCGCGCTTCGCCATCACGACCAACGGCCCGGACAGCGAGCAGGGGCTGGGCGGCACCGCGCCGCTTCCGCTGAACCAGTGGAGCCACGTGGCGGTGACGATCACGGGCACCACTGGGACGCTCTACGTCAACGGCACCGCGGTCGCCCGGAACACCGCGATGAGCCTCAACCCGGCGGCGCTCGGCGCCCTGAAGAACAACTGGCTCGGCCGGTCCAACTACTCCTCCGACCCGGTCTTCGCCGGCGTCTTCGACGAGGTCAACTTCTGGTCGCGGGCGCTGACCGCCACCGAGATCGCGGGGCTGCAGAGCAAACCCGCCGGCGAGTCGTCCGCGGGCGCCGGTGATCTGGCCTCGTACAGGTTCAACGAGACCAGTGGAGGGACCTTCGCCGACTCCTCGGGCCGCGGCCGGCACGCCACCCTGCGCCGGACCTGGGGAGGACCGAGCCACCCCGGCTTCCTCGCGGCGTACCCGGAGACGCAGTTCATCACCCTGGAGTCGATGACCAGCGGCGACTACACCGTGGTGTGGGCGCCGTACTACACGGTGCACAAGCTCCTGCGCGGTGTCCTCGACGCCTATCTCAACACCGCCGACGCCCGGGCGCTCGACCTCGCCTCCGGCATGTGCGACTGGATGTACTCCCGGCTGTCCAAGCTGCCGGAGAGCACCCGGCAGCGGATGTGGGGCATCTTCTCCAGTGGTGAGTTCGGCGGGATCGTCGAGGCGATCTGCGACCTGTACCGGATCACCGGCAAGGCCCAACACCTGGCGCTGGCCCGCCTCTTCGACCTCGACAAGCTCATCGACGCCTGCGCCGCGGGCAAGGACACCCTCGACGGCCTCCACGCCAACCAGCACATCCCCATCTTCACCGGGCTGCTGCGGCTGTACGACGAGACGGGGGAGCAGCGCTACCTCACCGCCGCGAGGAACTTCTGGGGCATGGTGGTCCCGACCCGTATGTACGGCATCGGCGGCACCAGCACCGGTGAGTTCTGGAAGGCGCGTGGGGTCATCGCCGGAACGCTCAGCGACACCAACGCCGAGACCTGCTGTGCGTACAACATGCTCAAGCTGAGCCGGATGCTGTTCTTCCACGAGCAGGACCCGAAGTACATGGACTACTACGAGCGAGCCCTGTACAACCAGGTCCTCGGCTCGAAGCAGGACAAGGCCGACCCGGAGAAGCCGCTCGTCACGTACTTCATCGGCCTGCTGCCCGGCCATGTGCGCGACTACACGCCCAAGGCGGGGACCACCTGCTGCGAGGGCACGGGCATGGAGAGCGCCACCAAGTACCAGGACTCGGTGTACTTCAAGAAGGCCGACGGCACCGCCCTGTACGTCAACCTCTACAGCCCGTCCACGCTGACCTGGACCGAGAAGGGCGTCACCGTCACGCAGACCACCGACTACCCGAGGGAACAAGGCACCAGGCTCACCGTCCGGGGCGGCAGCGCCGCCTTCGACCTGCGGCTGCGCGTACCGGCCTGGGCGAAGCGTGGGTTCACGGTGACCGTCAACGGCAAGAAGGTGACGGCGGACCCCGTCCCCGGCAGCTACTTCTCCGTGTCCCGCACCTGGCGCGACGGAGACACCGTCCGTGTCTCCATCCCGTTCCGGCTGCGGGTCGAGAAGGCTCTCGACAAGCCGGAGATCCAGACCCTGTTCTACGGACCTGTCAACCTGGTGGCGCGCGACACCCGCAGGGCGTACCTCCGGTTCGGGCTCTACCGCAACGCCGCCCTCTCCGGCGACCTGCTGCCCACACTCACCCCCGTGTCCGGCAAGCCCCTCCACTACACGCTCGACGGCGTCGAGTTCGCGCCCTTCTTCGAAGGCACCGAGGACCCGACGCACGCCTACTTCCAGCGGGCCGAGCCCAAGGTGGTCTTCGGCAAGATCGACTCCGGCGTCGCCAACCCGGCCAAGTCCGACGGCATCACGCTGCTCGACGAGATCTGGTCCGCCGCTCCCTTCACGAACAAGAGCGCGCTGGTCAAGCACGTCCAGACCACGGTGGATTCCTGGGTGGCCGCCGGGCGGCTGAGTTCTGGGGACGGCACGAAGGTGGTGAACACCGCGAAGAACGCTTCCTACGTGTCCTGACGACGGACCGCACTGACCGCCGGCTCCGGCCCAACCGTGAGCCGGCATGTGTGACCCCCCACCACTGGAGCGTGCTGATGAATCGGATATCCGGACGGCTGATAGTTGGGCTCATTGCTGTCGCGCTGTTGACCTCGCCCAGCTTCCATGAATTCCGGGTCCTCGGTACGCCGACGGCCGCGCCACTGCCGGTCACCGTCGACATCGACGCCGCGGCGAACCGCGGCCCGCTCAAGCCTGTGTACCGGTTCTTCGGCGCGGACGAACCCAACTACGCGTACCTGCCCGACGGTCGGGAACTGCTCGGCGACATCGGCGACCTGGGTCCGGCGCAGACCTACTTCCGCGCTCACAGCCTCATGGTCACCGGAGACGGCAAACCCGCGCTCAAGTGGGGCTCCACGAACATGTACACCGAGGACGCCCAGGGCAAACCGATCTACAACTGGACGATCGTCGACCGCATCTTCGACACGTATCTCGAACACGGCGTGAAGCCCTATGTACAGATCGGCTTCATGCCCAAGGCGCTGTCCACCAAGCCCGAGCCGTACCAGCACCACTGGAAGCCCGGCGATCCCTACGACGACATCTTCACCGGCTGGGCGTACCCGCCGAAGGACTGGAACAAGTGGCGCGAGCTGGTCTACCAGTGGGCCAAGCACTCCGTGGAAAGGTACGGTCGCGCGGAGGTCGCGACCTGGTACTGGCAGGTCTGGAACGAGTCCAACGCAGGCTACTGGAAGGGCACCGCTGCCGAGTTCCGCAAACTGCACGACTACGCGATCGACGGGCTGCGTCGGGCGATCCCGAACGCGAAGATCGGCGGCGCGGACACCGCCGGACCGGGCGGGCAGTTCCAGCGTGACTTCCTGACGCACACGCTGCGCGGCACCAATTACGCCACCGGCCGGGTCGGCCCCGCGCTGGACTTCGTGTCGTTCCACGCCAAGGGATCGCCCAGCGTCGTCGACGGCCATGTCCGGATGGGTATCGCCAACCACCTGCGCGCTGTCCGGGACGGCTTCGACATCGTCGCCTCGTACCCCGAGTACAAGAACAAGCCGATCGTCATCGGCGAGTCCGACCCGGACGGCTGCGCGGCCTGCTCGTCAGCCGTCTACCCGCAGAACGCGTACCGCAACTCATCGCTGTACGCCAGCTACACCGCTGCCAGCTTCGCCCGCAAGCATCAGCTCGCCGACCGCATCGGCGTCAACCTGGAGGGCGCGCTGACGTGGGCCTTCGAGTTCGAGGACCAGCCGATGTTCGCAGGCTTCCGGGTGATGTCCACCGAGGGCGGCATCAACGTTCCGGCGTTCAACGCGTTCCGGATGATGGGCAAGATGAGCGGACAACGGCTCGCTGTCAAAAGCTCCCACGAGGTGCCCCTGGACACCATGCTCAGCACCGGCGTACGCGGAGCCCGGCCCGATGTCTCCGCCATGGCGGCCCGGAACGGCAACCAGATGTCCGTGCTGGCCTGGAACTACCACGACGACGACGTGCAGGGGCCGGACGCGGCCATCAGCTTCAACCTGAGCGGACTGCCTGCTGCAGCTGCCGCCGGTGCCCGCGTTACCCAGTACCGCATCGACGACCGGCACAGCAACGCGTACACCGCCTGGCAGCGGATGGGATCACCGGCCACGCCGACGCCTGATCAAATGGCCGAGCTGCGCGCGGCAGGCCGGCTCCAGGCCATCGGCCAGCCGGAAACGGTACCGGTGTCGAACGGGCGCGCCACGGTGAAGACGCAGCTGCCCCGCCAGGGCGTGGCCCTCCTCGCCATCTCCTGGTAAGGGCAACAGGCGAACTCGGGGGCCGCTCGGCGGCAGGCTGAGCAGCCCCGTCCAGGATGTGAGTACGGCCGTGTTGGGCAAGTACGGCCACGTGCGCCATGCCCTACGCGGAAGCCACCTGGGTCAGTGCCTTGATCTCGGTGGCCGTCAAGGTCTTGCCGTACACGCGGAAATCGTCGACCGCCCCCTTCAGGTAGGGGTCGGCGCCGTACTGGGACTTGCCGATGTACGCGGCGCGGATGTGGTTGCTGAAATAGCGCGGCTCCACGGTGATGTTCGCATTGCGGCCCGCCTCCTTGCCGTCCACGTAGAGGACGGCGGTGCCGCTGCCGTACGTGACCGCCACGTGCACCCAGCGCCCGGTGGGCAACGGGTCGGCGTTGATGCGCTGCTCGGCTCCTCCGCCGCCGGCGGTGATGGCGTAGAGGAGGGTGCCGTCGCCACTGAGGGGGGTCAGGAACATGTTGGCGGTGACGCCGGTGCCGATGTCGAAGATCCGGCTCCAGGCGCCCGGTTGCCCGTCGAGCTTCACCCAGGTGGCCACCGTGTAGGCGGAGGCGCCCGCCAGGATGTCGTCGGCCAGGTCGACGTAGCCGCCGGTGCCGTCCAGGGTCACGCCTCCGCCGATTCGGCCGGACGTCGTCCAGGAGGCGCCGGCGACCAGTCGCGCCGTCTTCCCGTTGCCGGTGGTGTCGGCGGCCGTGGTGCCGGAGGTCTCGTCGAAGCGGTGCCAGGCGGCGAACTCCGGAGGTGGGGAGGGCGGTTCGCCGGTCAGCCAGTAGACGTGGTAGCGCTGGTGGTGCACGCGGGCGATCGGCAGCAGCGCGACCTCCTTGCCGTCGGCACGGGCGGTGAAGCGCAGCGGCTCCTGCGACTCCTGCCGTACGGACGTGACGTCCAGGCGCGGCATCCGCGGCGTCGCCAGGTCCCCGTACGCCCCGGCAAGCACCACCGGGCCGTGCAGCACCGCCTGTACGTCGGGGTCGTCGGGCGTCGGCGCGACGATGGTGCGCATGGGCAGCGACACCTCGACGCGGTCGCCGGTGCTCCAGGCGCGGTCCAGGGTGAGCCAGCTGCCCGGCTTCGGACGGTCGGGCAGGGCGACGCCGTTGAGGGTCGCCCGGGCGCCGGAGGACCAGGAGGGGATGCGTATCAGGAGCCGGTGCGAAGCCTGCCCGGCGGTGACGGTCAGCACGGTGGAGGACCGGTCGGGGAACCGGGTGGTCTGCCGCCAGGTGATGCCCTTCTCACGCCAGACGACCTGGGAGGGAATGAAGAGGTTGACCAGCAGCCGACGGTCGTCGTGTGCGTAGACCGTGTCGGCGAACTTCGCCTGCGTCTCCATGCCCGAGCCGTGGTCGCAGGAGAAGTTGTCGTAGTCGGTGGAGTAGACGTCCGGGTCCGGTCCCATGAAGGGCGGCTGCTGCTTGAAGGCGCCGGGCGCCAGGCCGGTGTAGTAGATGTTGAAGCCGTGGGCAGAGTCCGGGTCCTGCTCGCCTAACATCTGGTTGAAGAGGGTCCGCTCGTAGTAGTCGAGCAGGTCCGTTCGGTCGGGTGCGTGGAAGTGCAGCAGCCGGGTCAACTTGAGCATGTTGTAGCTGTTGCAGTTCTCGCACGTGTTGTTGGACAACTGGCCCGCGATGACGTCCGGTTCGTGGAAGCCCTCGCCGTTGCTGTTGCCGCCGATGACGTAGGTGTGGTGGTCGGTGACGATCTGCCAGAAGTTCTCGGCGATCGTGCGGTAGCGGTCTGCCAGGCCCTCCTCCCACAGCCGCACGGCGCCGATCGCCTTCGGGATCTGGGTGTTGGCGTGCAGCCCGGCGAGTCGGTCCTCGTTCCTGGCCAGCGGGTCGAAGACGCGAGCGTGGGTGAAGCGTTCGGCGACGTCGAGCCACTGGGCGTCACCGGTGATCGCGTGCAGGTCTGCGAGCACGTCGTTCATGCCGCCGAACTCCGTGTCCAGAACGCGCTGCAGCTGCTCGTACGACAGCTTCGAGGTGCGCCGGTCGACCCATTCGGCCTGGCGGAGCACGACCTCGAGGGCCTGGTCACTGCCGGCCAGCCGGTGCTGGTCGACGAGACCTGCCATGATCTTGTGGATGGTGTAGTACGGCGCCCACACGCCGGTCCCGGCCTCCAGTCGGTCGAAGAAGCTCTCCGGGAACGCGGACAGATAGCCCCTGCCGAAGCCTGCGGCCGGCGACGCGGCCTGGCACTCGGCGAGGGCGGCGACGAGCCGGCGGCCCTTGTCGGCCAGCGCCTGTTCACCGGTGGCCGCGAAGGTCAGGGCCAGGCCGGAGAGCAGGTGACCGGTGGAGTGGCCGCGCAGTTCGACGTTCGGCCCCTCCCAGCCGCCGCACGGCTGGGCGCTGCTGGGCAGGCCGACGTTGGTGCGGAAGGTGTGGAGCAGCCGGTCGATGTCGACGAAGCGCAGATAGGCGGAGTTGCGCTGCTGGTTGTCCCGGAACGGGCTGTCCAGCAGGGTCACCGCGGCGAGGGGGAACGGCCACACGGGCGTGGCCGCGGCCGGGGCGGCTCGGGTTCCGGTTCCGGTTCCGGTCGCGGCGTGGGCGGTACCGCCGCCCGCCGTGGCCAGGGTCGCTCCCGCCGCGGCCGTGCCGGTGGCCGCGAGGAAGTGCCGTCTGCCGAGAGATGGGTTCACGAAATCCTCCGCATGCCGAAGTCACAAGGCGGCGGTGCTCCTCCACCACCAAGCCTTGTTCGAAATACCGAATGTTGTGCGACATGCTGTGCGGGGTTCACGCTAGGGATCTGCCTGGCGATGTCAACAGTGCGTGCGGAGGCGGAAGTCGGCTGACGCGCTGCGGCGCACCGGCCACCGTCGGGCGTCCGGTGCGCCGCGCAACCCAGGCCTACCGGCCAGTGAACCGCGGCTCGCGCTTCTCCAGGAATGCCCGCATCCCCTCCGTCTGATCCTGTGTGGCGAACAGCGCATGGAAGGTCCTGCGCTCGAACAGGACGCCTTCCCGGAGGGACACCTCGAGGGCCCGGTCCACCGCCTCACGGGCCGCCATGGCTGCCGGTTTGCCGTACGAGGCGATCGCCGCGGCCGCGGCCGAGGCCTCCGCCATCAGGCGGTCGGCGGGAACCACGCGAGCCACCAGACCCGAGCGCTCGGCCTCCTCGGCGTCCATGGTGCGCCCGGTGAGGATCATGTCCATCGCCTTGGCCTTGCCGACCAGCCTCGTCAGGCGCTGGGTCCCGCCGATGCCCGGAATCACCCCGAGCTTGATCTCCGGTTGTCCGAACGTGGCGCTCTCCGCGGCGATGATGAAGTCGCACATCATCGCCAGCTCGCAGCCGCCGCCCAGCGCATAGCCGGAGACCGCGGCGATCTTCGGCGTGCGCAAGCTCGCAAAGGCGTCCCAGCCGGCGAAGAAGTCCTCCTCCAGCATGTCGACCGAGGATTTGGGGGCCATCTCCTTGATGTCGGCGCCGGCCGCGAACGCCCGCTCGGAACCGGTGATGAGAAAGCAGCCGACGCCGGGATCCCGGTCGAGCGGCTGCAATGTGCTGACAATGTCGGTCATCAGCTCGCTGTTGAGCGCGTTGAGCACCTCAGGTCGGTGCAGGCGCACGGTGACGACCCGGCCGTCCTGCTCGATCTTGACAAGATTCATGACTGCCTCCGTTGCGACTGCTGTTACGAGTCCCAGATGGCTCCGTACGCGGGGATGCCACGGCACTCCATGCCGTGGACGACCTGCCACGTGAGCCTCTTGTTCGAGATGCAGATGACGGCCTCGGCCCCGAAGGACTCGTACGCGCTGTACGCCAGCCGGACCATGTCGGGCTTGCCGTTTTGCGAGGTGTCCCAGATGACAGCGTCGGGCTGGACGGCCAGGATCTCGTCGACGAGCGCGTCGCCGTAGGTCGTACGGGGGCTGCGGGTCGCCCACACCAGACGCGCCGGCACCTGCTGGGCCAGGAGGTGGGGCAGGCACGGTCCGATGCCGCTGCCGGTGGCGACGTAAATCACCTTGGTGAAAAGTGTTTCGATGTTGGCCACACCAGCAGTGGTGATGCCCTTCACCCACACGTGCGACGGGCAGTCGTCGATGAACGACCCCGTCCAGTCCCCGGCACGCGAGATGGTGAGGCGGAAACCCGCCTCCCCGGGGGCCGGGACATTGGCGAACGAGTGCCACTCCAGCAGGGGACTGCGGCTGATCGCCGTCGAGGACCCGGCGAAGGGCGTCACCCCGTGGTTGAAGCCGACCAGCGCCACATGCGACGACGGCCGCTCGATGGAGACGGGCACCCTGCGCAGGCGCAGCCACGGGAGGGCGATGCTCATGGTGAGGACGGCGAGTATCCACATGCTCGGTGCCATCACCAGGGGACTGCCTTGGCTGCTCGCGAACAGCACCGTCTGCGCCCAGAACAGCGCCAGTGCCGCCCAGCCGCCGAAGCGGTGCACCTTCTCGAAGGTGTCGTGGAACCGCGCCCGGAAGGGCGGCACTGCCGTGGCCACGAGGGCGACGAGCAGCGCCACCAGCGCGCAGGAGACCGCGATCATCCCGGTGGACGCCCCCTGGTGGATCAGCGAGCCGGTGAAGGCAAGGAACCAGAGCGTTCCCGCCACGGCGCCGCCGACGTGCAGCCCTCCGAAGTGGTACACCTTCGCCAATGTCCACCGGATCTTCAGCGGCCAGCTGGTGGGTGCCCGCGTGGCCAGCCGGAACAGCAGGTTGATGACGTACTGCTGGCGGATGAGGACGGCGAGCGAGAAGTTCGCCAGGGCGGCGTACGACAGGGTGGACGGTGCGATGCCGCCGTCGCTCAGGCCGTACGGCAGGAGGACCAGGTTCACCGTCAGAACGAGGGCGATGAGGCGGTTGTAGTGCATCAGGCGCGGATCCTTGAGGATCCGTCGTAACGGCGGTGTCTGCGGCGGGAGTTCGAGGTCCGCTCCGGCCGGAGCGCCGGCCTCGGCGGTACGGAGTGGCGTCATGACGCCACTCCGGCCTCGGCTCGACGCTCCACGGCCAGACGCAGCAGCGCCGCCTTGTCGATCTTCCCGCGGCAGGTCTCGGGCAGCGCGGGGAGGGAATGCACGGCCGAGGGCGTGCAGTAGTAGGGGAGCGCGGCGGCGACGGCCTGTTGCGCCGCCTCGGGATCGATGTGGCCGGGGGAGACGAAGGAGACGAGCCCGGTGTCGTCCAGCTTCAGTGTCACCGCGCGGGCGCATCCGGGGACGGATTCCAGGACGGCGGAGACGGAATCCAGCTCAACGCGGAATCCGCGGATCTTGACCTGGTCGTCGGTCCTGCCGAGGTGTTCGAGCTCGCCGTCGTCCGTCCAACGTCCCAGGTCGCGGGTCCGGAACATCGTCCGTCCGCCGCCGAGAAACGGATCCGGCGCGTACCGCTCGGCATTGAGCGCGGGGTTGCCGAGATAGCCGGCCGATACGCAGTCGCCGCCTGCCCACATTTCGCCGGTCTCGCCGATGGCACAGGGGCGCAGCTGCTCGTCGAGGACGTACACGGTGTTGTTGGGGGTCGGTCGTCCGATGGTGAGGCGCGGGGCCGCGGGGTCGTGGCGCTGCATGGTGTTGACGATGGTCGTCTCCGTCGGGCCGCAGGAGTTGTAGAAGGTGCAGAAGCGGGCCCACCGGTCGGCCAGTTGCCGCGGGCACGGCTCCCCGGCGACGGCCGCGATCTTCACTTGGCGGCAACGGTCGGGGTCGACCGAGCTCAGGACGGTCGGTGTCGCGATGACCACGTCCACGTGCTGCACGGTCTCGGCGATGTCCTTGTCCCGGATGACGAGCGTGGCGCCGTGGGCGAGGCACCCCAGGATTTCCCACGCGGCCATGTCGAAGGCGATGTTGAGGATCTGGCCGACGCGCCAGCCGGGGCGTATCCCGAGGCCGCCCGGCTCGGTGAGGAGGATGTTGCAGATGTTCCGGTGCGTGACGGTGACGCCGTTGGGCTGCCCCGTGGTGCCGGAGGTGAAGAGCACATAGCAGCCGTCGTCCCGGCCGATGGGCCGGTCCGGCTCGAAGACGCCGTGGTCATGAGGGAGCTGCCGCAACGGCTCGGCCATCACCCTGTCGATGGCGACGCGGACATGGCCGTCGGGCACCGGGACGAGGTCCATGGCGCCGGAGAGCGTCAGGATCACCCGCGTCGACGCCGTGCGGATGACATGCCGGAGCTGGGCTTCCGGGGCGACGCCGAGCTGTTGGGGCACGTAAGCCGCCCCGGCCTTCAGCGTTGCCAGGAGGCCGACGAGCATGGGGATCGAGCGGCGGACGAATAACGCGACTCGATCGCCAGGGCGTACGCCCAGCGCCGCCAGCCGGCCCGCGAGCCGGTTTGCCTGGCGGTCCAGTTCGCCGTAGGTGATCGTGGTGCCCAGATGCTCGGCGGCGATGGCATGCGGGTGTGCGGCGGCATGGCGCTCGAACGCATGGTGGATGCAGGAGTACGGCACGGGCTCGGACGGCCCTTGGCCGAACCGCTGGAAGAGGCGGCGATCGCGGTCCGAGAGATGGTCAAGGAGGGGCGTGGACCGACGTATCCGGCCTGGCCGCTCTGCCTGGTCTGCTCCGTATACCTGGCTCCTTCTGACATGAGCGTTCGGCGCGGTCGTCGCCGACCCTGCCCGCTCGGTGAGCTCCTGGTACATCGCATCTGATCCCTTCACGTGACGGTCGTTCGTCTAGCCGGATCTCGTTCGGCATGTCGGACAAACTTCAGGGCTCGCGTCAACCGGGCACCGGGTGCGGTCGGGGTTCAGTCCTGGCTGCACATGAATGCATCATGTGGCACAACGAGAACTGCTGTCCCAGTGGTTGAGAGCTTAAGGACCGTTACAGCGTCTGCGAAAGATGGCCCGACGGCGCGAACCGGCCATTCGATGATGCCCCGGCGCCGCCGGCCGCCGCGCTTGGCGTCAGCCCGCCAAGGACTCCGGCTTCACGCGTGTGTAGCTCGATGCTCTCGTCCAAAATGTCGGAATCTGGACTAACGTCGAAGCGTCGCAAGCTTCAAGGCGAGGAGTATCTGCCAGCTGTGGAGGCCGCCCTGCGGAACTGAGACGGCCACCGGAGGGAGCATCGTCGTGAAGGAGCCGTCATGTCAGCCGTCGACATCAGCCCCGCAGCCGCGGTGTATCGCCGGTCCCGCTACGCAGCCGGCACCACCGCCCTCGTTTATGAGGGCACTGAGATTTCTGCGGCCGAGGTCGCCCGAACCGTGCGAGAAATGGCCACCGGCCTGGCCCAGGGCGGACTGCGCCGTGGCGACCGGGTCGCCTACCTCGGCTTCAACAGTGCCGTGCTGCTGCAGGCGCTGCTCGCGGGCGCCCACCTCGGCGCGGTCTTCGTGCCCGTCAACTTTCGGCTCGCGGCAGATGAGGTGCGCGACATCCTGATGGACTGCGGAGCGCACACACTGATCGTCGAGGAGAGCCACAGGGGCCTGGTGGAGTCCATCCGGACGGAGGTGCCCGCTCGCCTGCATGTGCTGGTGGACACCGACGCAGCATGCCCCTGTGTCACCGAGGTCGCCCCGCTGTGGACACGGTTGTCCGAGCTCCTGGGCTCGGCTCGCCCCGACCTGGAGCCCGTGGCGCTACACAGCGAGGACCTGGCGGTGCTGATGTACACCTCCGGCACCACCGGGCGGCCCAAAGGCGTCATGCTCACCCACGGCAATCTCTGGTGGAACGCCGTCAACGTGGACAGCGTGCTCGACACCCGGCGCTATGACACCACCCTGGCCGTGGCCCCGCTTTTCCACATCGGTGGTCTGAACGCCCTGACGCTGCGCACCCTGGTGCGCGGCGGCACTGTTGTCGTCCGCCGCGCCTTCGACCCAGCGCAGTGCGTTGAGGACCTCGTCCGGTACCGCGTGGCAGGCTTGTTCGCCGTACCGACGATGTTCGCCGCCCTGGCCCGAACGCCCGGCTTCGCCGAGGCGGATCTCAGCGGACTCCGCTCCGCCATCGTGGCCGGCGCACCTGTGCCACCCCAGCTCATCCGCGACTACGCGGAGCACGGCATTCTCCTTCAGCAGGCCTGGGGGCTGACCGAGACCTCCCCCTTCGCGACCTACCTGCCCGCCGACCTCACTCTGGAAAAGACCGGCTCCTGCGGCGCCCCCATGCCGTTCACGGAGGTGTGCCTTCTCGCCCCCGGCAGTGGAGCGGTGATCAATGAACCCGGGGCCCGTGGCGAGCTCTGCGTGCGAGGCCCGAACGTCACTCCCGGCTACTGGAACAATCCGGCCGCCACGCACGAGGCCTTCGACGAGGCGGGATGGTTCCACACCGGCGACGTCGGCTACTGCGACGAGGACGGCTTCTACTACGTCGTCGACCGGATCAAGGACATGATCATCAGCGGCGGCGAGAACGTCTATCCCGCGGAGGTCGAGCGGGTCCTGATCGAGTACCCCGGCGTGGCGGAGGTGGCCGTCATCGGTATCCCCGACCCCGAGTGGGGAGAGGCCGTGCTGGCCGTCCTCGCCTGCGAGCCGGGCACCGCACCCACCGTGGGGCAACTGAGCGATTTCGCCGGGCGTCACCTCGCCCACTACAAGCTCCCCACCAAGGTGATGCTCATGGACCGGCTGCCCCGGACCGCCAGCGGCAAGCTCGCCAAGGCGTCTCTGCGTCAGCAGGTCGAGCAGCAATCCGGGGCCTGAGGGAGGCAAGGGCCGGCCGGGAATCCGGGATGTGCCGAGGGCGCAGACCGGGCTGCGGCGGGTGGCAGCCGGGCCCAGCCGGGCCTTCCGCCCTCGACGATGGGGGTGGTTCTGCCCCGGCCTGGTGCCGTCCAGGGGCCGTGGCGGTGTGCCGGGCGGCGGAGGCGTCCCGGCGCTTGAGAATGCCTGGTCGGGGAACGATGCTGAGAGCAGACCGTAATAGATCGGTCGACACATCGTATTCCGTGCGAACGTTGCGTGAGGGACGAAAGAAGCGCCCATGGCCGAAGACGCCGGAGGCCGGCAGGGCCGGGATCCGGGCGATGCGCGTACGCTCCCCGAGGTGCCCGTAGCGTCCTTGGATGCGCACGGCGTCGTCACGGCGTGGAGCGGCGAGGCCCGGCAGCTGCTGGGGTACGAGCCCGCCGAGGTGGTGGGGCAGGCCGCTGCCGACCTGCTTGCGGAAGAGCTCCCCCCGGCTGCCCGGCGAAGCTGTACCGATCGGAAGGAATGGAGCTGCCGGATCGCGGTGCGGCACCAGGACGGCCGCCGCCTGGAGGTGCTGCTCCAGGCACATCCGCTGCTCGACTCGCAAGGAGACGCCCATTGGGTCCTGTCGGCCGCGGCCCCGGAGGCTGCGCAACGATCGGGTGCGGCGGGCCCGGACGAGCCGGGTGCGGCGGTGCTGAAGGAGTGGGCGCTGGCCCAGCTCCCGATACCCGTGGCGGTTTACGACCGCGAGGTGCGCCTCGTCGGCGCCAACGAGGCGATGACGGACATGCTGTCGAAGACCGAGGCGCAGATGCGCGGCCTGCGCCTGAGGGAGGTGCAGCGCCACCCCAACTTCCAGGAGTTCGACCGGCTCATGGAGCAGACCATGCGGACGGGGACCATCCTGTCCAATGAGGCCTTCGGCCGTACGCCTGGCGAGGTCCGGGAGCACGCCTGGTCCATGTACTTCTACCCGCTGAGGGACGCCGCCGGGCAGGTGCACGGTGTGTCCGCCGCGGTGTACGACACCACCGATCAGTACTGGGCGCGCCGCCGCATGGCCATTCTGAACGAAGCGAGCATCCGCATCGGCAGCACGCTGGATCTGCCCCGCACCGCACAGGAGCTCGCGGACATCGGCACCGACCGGTTCGCCGACTTCGTCACGGTGGATCTGCTCGACTCCGTACTGCGTGGTGAGGAGGCGGACGAGATCCCGTCCGCCGGGCCCCCCGTCCTGCGCCGCGTAGCACAGCAGTCCGTACTGGAAGGCTGCCCGGAGGCGGCGTTCGAGATCGGAGAGGTGCACACCTTCCCGGTGCATTCACCCCCGTCCAATGCCCTGGGCACCGGACGGCCCTCGAGGCATCGCCTCGACGCCTCCACGATACGGATGTGGACGGCGGGCTACCCGGCTCGCGCCCGGAGCGTCCGCCGGTTCGGTATCCACTCGAGCATCGTGGTGCCGCTGGTCGCGCGGGGCATCACCCTCGGGCTCGCGCTGTACTTCCGCCACCGCACCGACGATCCCTTCGACGACGACGATGTGCTCCTTGTCGAGGAAATCGGGACCAGGGCTGCCGTGTGCGTGGACAACGCCCGCCGCTACACCCGTGAGCGCGCCACCGCACTGACCCTCCAGCGCAGCCTGCTCCCGCAGCGCACGCCCCCGCAGTCGGCCGTAGAGATCGCTTCGCGCTACTTGCCCGCGGGTTCGAGGGCGGGCGTGGGCGGCGACTGGTTCGATGTGATCCCGCTGTCCGGCGCCAGGGTCGCCCTTGTGGTGGGCGACGTAGTCGGTCACGGCGTCCACGCGTCCGCCACCATGGGCCGGCTGCGTACGGCGGTGCACACCCTCGCGGACGTCGACCTGAGTCCGGATGAGCTGCTGACCCGGCTGGACGATCTCGTGATCCGGCTCGACCGGGTGGAGACGTCGGGAGGCGTGGGGCCGGAGGCGTCGAGCGCCGGAGAGATCGGCGCGACGTGTCTCTACGCGGTCTACGACCCGGTGTCTCGTCGATGCACGCTCGCCCGGGCCGCTCACCCGCCGCCCGTCGTCGTACGCCCCGACGGCAGCGTCGAAGTTCTGGACCTGCCCGCCGGACCCCCGCTCGGCCTGGGCGGTCTTCCCTTCGAGGTCGTGGAATTCGACCTGCCCGAGGGCAGCCTGCTCGCCCTGTACACCAACGGATTGATCGAATCGGCCGGCCGCGATGTCGATGACGGTCTCGCGCTCCTGAGCAACGCGCTCGCCCGGCCGACCCCGTCCCTGGACGAGACCTGCGATGCAGTGCTGCACGACCTGCTGCCCGAGCGCCCCACCGACGACATCGCCCTGCTGCTCGCGCGCACTCGCGCCCTGGACGCCGACCAGGTCGCCAGATGGGACCTGCCCGCGGACCCGGCCGTGGTCTCCTACGCTCGCAGGCAGGCTTCCGACCGACTGGCCGCCTGGGGCCTGGACGAAGCCGCGTACGTGACCGAGCTGGTCGTCAGCGAACTGGTCACCAACGCCATCCGCTACGGCGGCAGCCCCATCCAGCTGCGCCTGATCCGGGACACGACACTCATCTGCGAGGTCTCCGACGGCAGCAACACTGCTCCGCACCTGCGCCGGGCCCGCGTCTTCGACGAGGGCGGGCGGGGGCTCCTGCTGGTCGCCCAGCTCACCGAGCGCTGGGGCACCCGCCACACCCCAACCGGCAAGGTCATCTGGGCTGAGGAACCCCTCCCCACCCCGGCCTGACCGGTATCAGGGCGGGCGGCGTCACACGGCGCGCATTCCCCTGTGCCATGCCTTGGCGGACCCATCATTGGTTGGCCTTTTTCTCGGCGCGCGGCCGATGGCTGACATGGCCTGCCTGCCCCCGTGCACTCGAGCATCATCGACGTGGTGCGCTCCCTCTATGACGCATTCGGCCGTAAAGACATCGACGGTTTCTTGGGCCTCCTCGACCCCACGGTGGAGATCTATCAAACCGACCAGCTGCCGTGGGGTGATCGCTACCGAGGCATCGAGGGCGTCGTAGTCAGCTTCCAGTCGCACATCGACACCCCCGAAATCGCGCCGGATCTCGCACACATGCGCAAAAACCCGCGATGGCATGGTGGTCGTCGATGTGTGGGAATCTGAGGAAGACTTCCGCGTGATGATGGAGAACCCCGCATTCCAACAGAATCTCCGCGAGGCTGGGACACCGGAGCCCGACAGTCTTGAAGTTCTGCCTGTTCATGCCTCGATTCCCTGAGTGAGTGTTTTGAACTGGTCAGCGGATCGCTAGTCCGCCCGGGCCGGTCGTGACCGGTCGGGGCGAGCCTGTTTGGTCAGACGCCGGGTCACGACGGTGATCATGCATCGTCTCCCGCGCCATCTGCCACCCGGAGCGTGCACTGCGGCGGGGGCCGTCGTCATCAGCGGGCCGCCGCTGGTGTCACGCGGGTTGGTCTGCTTCCCTGTCTCCGGCTCTCTGCCCGCGCATCGCGGGCTGCCACCCGCGGAGGGAAAACCGCCCAGCCAAGGTTGGCGGCGCCCTCGCCGAACCATCGCACGCCGACGTCGCGCAGCTCGGCGGCGGAGGCGAGGACCGACGCGACGACCACGTCGGGCGCCCGCCGCAGCCGGTCGGCTGCCGCGCTTCGTGCAGCAGAGCGCCGTCTACCCCGTGCGAGCCTCCGGTAGGTCTAGTCCACTTTCGTGTCGGAGGGTTTTCCCGCCGTTCTCCGCCGTTCCCGGTGAGGTGCCGGTCGGTCGCGATCAGGGCGATGGAAGGGGTCGACTAAAACGAGATGAATCGTAGTATGGGCTCTTTGCGGCCCGGATCCGCGCACCCTCGGGAACGGCGGGGTTCCGGTGTGTTGTGCACCCCATGACAAGGCGGTAGGCGTAGTGGAGCGGCGGTACTCGAGGGTCTTGGCAGCAGGCATTGCGACGGCCATGGCTTTCACCCTCTCTGCCTGCGGACGCTTCGAATCCGTCGGCGGCGACGACATCGGTGACGTCGACCTCAAGCTCGTAGCGGCCGACTATGGCGACCGGCCCGGCAACAGCTCCCGGCTGTACTGGGAGAGCCTGGCCATGGAGTTCGAGGCCAAGAATCCCGGTGTCACCGTCGACGTCGACGTCTACAGCTGGAACGAGGTCGCCAAGAAGGTCGCCGCCATGGTCAAGCGCGGCGAGGCCCCGGACATCGCCCAGATCGACACCTACGCCGAGTACGCCGACCAGGGCCTGCTCTACAGGGCCGACCAGCTGCTCTCCATCGCCACCCAGGCCGACTTCCTCCCCGCCCTCGCGGAGGCTGGCGAGGTGCACCGCGGGGTGCGCCGCGTGCAGTACGGACTGCCGTTCGTCGCCAGCACCCGCGTGCTCTTCTACAACAAGGAGCTCTTCGCCAAGGCCGGCATCACCGAGCCGCCGCGGACCTGGGATGACCTGCGGCGTGACGCCGCGGCCCTGAAGCGGGCCGGGGTCAAGATCCCGTACGGACTGCCGCTCGGTCCGGAGGAGGCGCAGGCCGAGACCCTGAACTGGATCCTCAGCGGTGACGGCGGCTACACCAACGCCCACGGCGGCTACACCATCGACTCCCCCGAGAACGTCCGCACCTTCGAGTGGCTGCGGGACGAGCTGGTGGGCAAGGGCCTCACCAACCCCCACCCCGGCAGGACCGACCGGCAGGACGTCTTCGACGCCTTCACCCGCGGCGAGGTCGGCATGCTCAACGGCCACCCGACGCTGATGCAGCAGGTCGACGACAAGGGCGTGAAGTACGGCACGGCACCGCTGCCCAGCAAGAACGGGCTCTCCGGGGCGACGACCGGCGTCGCCGACTGGATGATGGCGTTCAAGAAGCGCGGCCACCGCGAGGCGGTCGGCAAGTTCCTCGACTTCGCGTACAGCGAGAAGAACGTCCGGCAGTTCGCCGACCAGTACGACCTGCTGCCCGTCACCACCTCCGCCTCCGAGGCGATGCGCGCCGACGAGAAACACCGGAAGCTCTGGGAGTTCCTCGCCCAGCAGCCGACCGCGGTGTACTACCCGGCGTACAAGCGGTCCTGGGGGTCGGTCGCGGCCGACCTCAAGGAGTCGATCGGCGGGGTCGTGGAACGCGACGGTGACCCGGCGAGCGTGCTGGAACAGCTCCAGCGCGAGCCCGACGCCACAGAGAACGCCTCCGAGGACTCCGAGTAGGTGGGCGGTATGACGGAGGGGCCACAGGGGCGCCACCAGGACCGGTACATCGCTTGCCGCGCCTCCGGCCGCCCGCCAGCAGCGCCAGGCGCCCGGCGCCTCGGGGTGCCGACGAGGCGGTGACGATCCGTGCTCGGCCGCCAGCCGCTGCAGGATCCGGTCTCCACGCTGCATCGCGATCACCCGCTGCCGGGCCCCCTGAAGCCTCCGCCACCGCCGTGACCTGCACCGACCCGAGCAGAACACCGCTTCCGCCGCCATCGTCGGCGGAAGCGGATCACCACACTCCCGGCAGTACTGCCGGCCCACCCCGCCAGACGTCACAACCCAGATCATCCAGCCGGTCAGACCTCACGGTCAGAGTTCAACAACACCTACTGAGTCCCCCAGCGCTCCCAGGGGTGC
The DNA here is from genome assembly GCF_052245555.1 of Streptomyces sp. KR80. Taxonomy (NCBI): domain Bacteria; kingdom Bacillati; phylum Actinomycetota; class Actinomycetes; order Kitasatosporales; family Streptomycetaceae; genus Streptomyces; species Streptomyces sp. KR80. Next base: position 53,330 of record NZ_JBQQCD010000009.1, on the reverse strand, counting down.
CTGTCCACCCCGTGCGGCGGGTGAACTGGTGGCCATGGTCGGCTCGACACCTTGTCGTCGATCGAGTGCGCGCTGTGATGGCCGGGGGACGCCTCGCTGCGCCCATGCCGCCGATCTGGAGTGCGCTTCGACGTTGCGTGGTCTGGTACGCGGGAAGAAGCTGCCGGAGGACGAAGGGCTGCGGGCCCTGGATCTGCTCGGACGCATGAACCTCGGCGCTATGACCATGTGCCGCTGCTCCCGGCGACGACCAGGCCGACCTCGTGGCAAGGTCGTCACCGACGGCACGAACCGGTGGCTGACCGTCGCTCTGGACCGGTCCGCGCTTGCGGCCGACGCCGAGCCGGCCACGCAGCCGGTCGTGTCGTCTTCGGCGACATCGTCAGGGGCTGGGAGCACGGATCACGTTTTACGTCCTGGTCAGAAGGCGAATTAGGATCCTCTCGGTTGATTCTTCTGCACCGGAGGAGCTCATGGCACGGCTGCCCGCCGACGTGCGCCGGGCACAATTGGTCGAGGCCGCGATCCGCGTCATGGCTCGGGACGGCGTCGCCCGGGCTACGACACGGGCCATCGTGTCCGAGGCCGGCATGCCGCTGGGCTTCTTCCACTACTGCTTCCGGTCCAAGCAGGAGCTGCTGCAGACGGTCATGGAGGCCCTCGTCGAGCACAGTCGCACCGCGGCCATGCAAGTCGTGGGGGATCACCGGACGGTGCGGGACGCCATCCACGCGAGCCTCCAGGGGTATTGGTCGCACGTCGAGGCCAACCCCGAGGAACACCTGCTCACTTACGAACTCACCCAATTTGCCCTGCGCCAGCCAGGCTTCGAGGAGGCGGCCGGCCGGCAGTACGCGGCGTACCTCTCCGCCATGACGGAATTCCTCGAGGCCATCGCCGGCGCCTGCCGGATCGAGTGGACCGTGCCGCTGCCGATCCTCGCCCGGTATGCGCACACCGCGGTCGAGGGAGTCACGCTCCTCTGGCTGGTGGAGCGGGACAGCGAGAAGGCACAGGCGGTGCTCGGCGAGGCCGTTGACCATCTGGCCGAGCGCGCCCGGCCGCGGCACGCCCCGGCCAGTCCGGAGTAGGGCAACGCACCGCAGATCGAGCCGATCGTCCCTCTCCTTGAGATTGGACTCTTGACCAAGACGGTCGCACAAGTCATCCTTCCGGAGCGCCCCATTCCGGAACGCCGCAACGGACGATGTGGTCGACGGCGGGCGGCGTTGCGCGGCATCCATCGGCCCGGCTGACGGCGGAGCGTGCGGCCAGCCGACCCCTCCAAGGAGGCCAGTCATGAGTCTTGGCCGCATCTGGCGAGCGGCAGCCGTCGTCGCCATCGCCGCGGGCGCGGCGCTGGCCGCGCCCGGCATGGCAAGCGCACACGAAGAACGCGAGTCTCACTTCCCCGATGGCAAGGGCGCGGTGCCCACCTACCGTTCGTATCCGGCCGAGAACCGGCTGGTCGTCTGTCAACCGGAGTCCGCGGGACTGATCTCGGCGTTCCCGAAGGGGACGGTCAAGACCCAGAACCAGCGCTTGCTGAAGGAGTGCCGTTTCAACTCCATCCAAGACGCGGTCAACGCCGTCCAGGTCCAGCAGTCGACCGTCTACGTGCTGCCCGGCACGTACACGGAGGACAAGTACGCGGGCATGAAGCCCGAGGGGGACTGCGACCTCAGCAATGGCAAGGCCGATCCGCTGGGCGACGCCACCTCCTATATCGGCTCACTGGCCCCGAAGGCCGGCGTCGCCGGCTCCGAGGAAGAGGGCCAGCCGGTGGCGATCTCGTACGCCGATCAGCTCAAGTGCCCGCACAACCTCAACATGATCGCCGTCATGGGCGACCAGACCCCCGACGACGAGAGCATCTACTGCGACAGCGCGCGGTGCGGTCTGCAGATCGAAGGCACGGGCGTGAAGCCTGAGGACGTCGTCATCGACGGCAGGTTCCGCAAACTCAACGCGTTCCGCGCCGACCGCGCCGGTGGCCTCTACCTGCGCAACTTCTCCGTGCAGCAGGCCGAGTTCAATGCGCTGTACGTGCTGGAGACCGACGGCTTCGTCATCGACAGGGTCACGGCCAGGGCCACCGACGAGTACGGCATCCTCGCCTTCGCCAGCGACCACGGGGTCATCAAGAACACCGACACCTACTACAACGGGGACTCCGGCGTGTACCCCGGCTCGGCGTCCGACGTGAACGCGACGAACGACAAGTTCGGGCATGGCGCCGACATGCGCTATTCGATCGAGATCTTCAACAACGACATGCACCACAACGCGCTGGGCTACTCCGGCACCGCCGGCAACTCGGTCCACGCGCACCACAACCGGGTCCACGACAACCTGCTCGGCATGGCCACCGACTCGGTCTTCCCCGGTCACCCCGGCATGCCGCAGGACCACGCCCGCTGGTCGCACAACAAGATCTGGAACAACAACCGGAACTACTACAAGGAGTACGTGCAGACCGGTGCATGCGAGCGGCCGATGGCCGAACGAAAGTACCTGGAGGGCGTCGTGTGCCCGGTCATTCCGATGCCGGTTGGCACCGGTGTGCTCATCGCCGGCGGCAACTACAACCTGATCGAGAACAACGAGATCTGGGGCAACTGGCGCGCCGGTGCCATGCAGCTGTGGGCCCCGGCCCCGATCCGGGACGAGTACGACCCGGCGAAGCTGTACGACACGTCGAATCACAACCACTGGGTCGGCAACAAGATGGGCTTCGGCCCCGACGGCGACGACAAGTCCGACCTCAACGGCATCGACTTCTGGTGGGACGACGAGGGCGTGGGCAACTGTTGGGAGGGCAACACCTCCGCGTACGGCAGCAGCCCCAAGACCAACTTCGTGACCGCGCCGGCCAGCTGCGAGCTGGGTGGTTCGAAGTTCGTGCCGGGCACGTCGGTGGTGAAGGACTCGGACTTCCTCACCTGCATCCAGTACAACCGCGACGACGAGTACTGGAGGAACCCGCCCGGCTGCTCTTGGTTCGAGGACCCCAAGGAGCCGACGAAGTCCGACAGCGACGGCCTGCAGCCGCTCGCTGCCCAGAGCACCCGGGCTGAGGGGGCGGTCCTGGCCGGTGTCTCAGGATTGGTCACGCTCATGACGGCATTCCTCATTGGCCGTACGGTCGTTCGCCGCCGCGCGCGGCGCGGTGCGGCATGAGGAAGCGCACTGCGGTGGTGTCCAGCGGGGTAGCGCTGACCGCGACGCTCGGCGGGCTGGTCACCCTCACGGGGCACCCACTCGCCGGGCGCGGCCCGACGTCGGTGGCCGGCACGCCTGCCAGCGCGATCTACCCGATCGCGGGCGGCCCGGTTCGTGAGATCCGGTACGTCGACCGTGACCTGCTCACGTACACCTTCACGATGCACAACGCGTCCGCGCTCCCGGTCACCATCGCCGGTGTCGGCAGACCGGAGCATGAGGCAACGATGCTGCAGATCCGCAGACTCACCGACGAGTCGGGTGACAGCACGTTCACCGTGGCACCCGGCCATGACGAAGTCGTCCGGCTGTCGCTCTTGATGACCGGCTGCGAACGGGTCTCCTCGCGTGCCGCGAGCATGGTCGGCGAGGTGCCGGTCAAGGTGCGAACCGCCGGTGTGCTGCCGCATACGGCCGTCGTGGATCTCCCCGAGCGGATCCGTACCCAGTCCCCTCGGGACAAGCGCTGCCCGCGCTCCAACAGCGCCACCCGCTCCCCGGCCTGATGCTCGGGGGCGGGGCCGACTCGCTGAGCCGCCGGCGCACTGGGCAGCGCCGGCCCGGCGACCGCCGCGCCGATCACGAACGTCAGTCCTTTCCCACCCATGACATCCCACTCCAAGGGGCTCGCCCCGGCTGTGGGTGCACACGTACGTGGTGATGCTGCGCACCGGCCCCCGGCGGCGAATGGACCGACCACGGTGATGGTCAGGGTCGGCAGACGAGACCGTTGATGCCGCTTGGGACCTCCTGACGGGTCAGAGGGTGGGCATGATCGGGCGGATGGTGCCGTCGGAATTGAACTCCATCCGGTCGATAGTGGTCTCCCGGTTGGTCCCGCTGCCGCCCGGCACGGCGAACCGGTGGTAGGCGACGTACCAGGTGTCGGTGCCGGGTGCCCGTACGACGGAGTGGTGGCCGGTGCCCTTGATGCCCGCGCCGAGCCGCTTCTGGAGCACCACGCCGCGCTTGGTCCATGGGCCGAGCGGCGAAGATCCGGTGGCATAGGCGACCCGGTAGTCCTCGCTGCGGGTGTCGCCCTCCGACCACATGAAGTAGTACACGCCGTTGCGCTTGAACACGAAGGAGGCCTCGTTGTAGCCCGGCGGCGTGATCGTGCGCACCTGCCCCGCGTCGAACGAGATCATGTCGCTGTTGAGCCGCACCACGTGGGCCCTGCCCTGCCCCCAGTACAGGTAGGACCGGCCGTCGTCATCGGTGAACACCATCGGGTCGATCGCCTGGCCGGGGAACTGGCCGCTACGGATCAGCGGGCGGCCGAGGGCGTCCCGGAAGGGACCGGTGGGTGAGTCGGCCACCGCCACGCCCAGCTGCTTGGCGGTGTTGCCGCTGGCCGCCCCGCCGCTGAAGTAGAAGTAGTAGCGGCCGTTCTTCGCGGCGATCGCCGGGGCCCAGGCGGAGTTGTCCGCCCAGGACACATCCGGCCCGTGGTCCAGGACGACCCCGTGGTCGGTCCAGTTCACCAGGTCGGTCGAGGAGAACGCCTTGAAGTACGTGCCGCTCCAGCTCGCGTAGCCGTCGGTGGTGGGGTAGAGGTAGTAGCGCCCGTTGAAGTTGACGATGTGCGGGTCGGCGTACAGGCCGGGGATGACCGGGCCCTTGTTGGTCTTCGGCGCCCAAGGTGCGGTGATCCGGAAGGAGCTGTCGGCGCGGAACGCGGCCGTGTCCTGGAAGGGGTCGACCCACAGCTCCGAATTGCGGTGCCGGATCCGGCGGGACGGGTTGTTGTACGACGTCAGCGAGACGGAGCCGGTGACCGAGCCGTCCACCGCGCAGAACGTCGCATCCTGGCGGAACGTCGCGCTGCCGTCGTTGGTCTCCGCCCTCAGTCGCCAGTCCCGGTGCCGCAGGTACGTCGCGCCCGCCACCTGGAAGGAGTAGCAGGACGGCGAGGCGAGCCCGGAGACGACGGTGACCGTGGCGTCCCGCTTGGTCTGCGCCGAGCTGCCCGATGTGACCGGGTCGACTCGACCGAGGCCGTCGAGGGTCCGGACGTACCGACCGGCGAAGTTGACCGATTCCAACGACCGCGCGCCGGTCGGGATGGTGGCGGCGGCGTACGCAGCGGGGTCGGGCAGCACGACCCCGGAGCCGACTGCCAGGGCGGCCAAGGCGACCGGGACAACGCGTGCACGGTGTCGGATCATTGCGGCACTCCTCGGTTTCGGTCACGCCCACGCAGTGGTGGCGCGGAAGGAACTGTCGGCGCGGAAGGTGGCGTTGTTGACGCGCGTGGGGGACGTGACCGGCCGGGCGACGTGGGGGATGATGCTCCGTCATCGGGTTGCCGCCGCGGACCCTGAAGGTTGCCGCTCTCTGTGCGAGTGTCGCGGTCCACGTGTGCTGTACCCACGCCCTCGCGTGGCAGGCGGGGCTGTTTGCCGGGGACTGTTGACGAGCGCATGCCACGGCCTTACTTTCTGGTCGAAGTTACGAACCTAGTTCGAAATATCGGACAGCGCTGGACCTCGCCGGATCGGCTGGACGAAGGGACACGACAGTGATCCGCACCCGCGTAGGAAACCTCATGCGTACAAACCGATGGGCGGCAGCCGTCATCGCCGTGCTCACCCTGCTGCTGGGCACGCTGGCGCAGCCGGGCTCCGCCGCGGAGGGACGGCCGTTCACCAACCCGATCAAGTCGCAGAAGGGTGCCGACCCCTGGCTGGAGTACTACAACGGCAACTACTACCTGGTGACCACCTCGTTCACCAACGAGCTGACCATGCGCAAGTCGCCCACGCTCGCGGGGCTGGCCACCACCCCCAGCATCCGGGTGTGGCAGGACACCACCTCCGGCCGCAACTGGAACTTCTGGGCGCCGGAGATCCACTTCTTCGACGGCAAGTGGTACCTCTACTACTCCGCCGGGCAGCGCGGATCCCCCTGCTGCGACTCCCAGCGCACCCATGTGCTGGAGAGCGCCGGCTCGGACCCCATGGGCCCGTACACCTACAAGAACACGCTCACCGGCTCCAACCTCACCCCGGGCGGCTGGCTGATCGACGCCAGCGTGCTGCGGCACAACAACCGGCTCTACCTGCTGGGCAGCGGCTTCATCGGCGGCAGTACGCAGAGCCTGGTCATCGCGCCGCTGAGCAACCCGTACACGCTCAGCAGCTCCACCTTCACCATCATTTCCAGCCCCACCCTGAGCTGGGAGACCTCGGGCAACCCGGTCAACGAGGGCCCCGAGCCGCTGTACCACGACGGCAGGACGTTCCTCACCTTCTCCGCGAGCTCCTGCCAGACCCCCGACTACAAGCTCGGGCAGCTGGAGCTGACCGGCAGCGACCCGCTGAACCCGGCCTCCTGGACGAAGAAGCAGACCCCGGTCTTCCAGCGCAGTGACGCCAACGGCGTCTACGGCCCCGGCCACAACGGGTTCTTCACCTCGCCGGACGGCACCGAGAACTGGATCGTCTACCACGGCAACAACACAGCGAACGGCGGCTGCGGCAACGGCCGTACGACGCGCGCCCAGAAGTTCACCTGGAACGCGGACGGTACGCCGAACTTCGGCACCCCGGTCCGCCTCGGCGCGACTCTGGCCGGTCCGTCGGGGGAGACGGCGGCCACCCCGACGGCGTACACGCTGGTGAACCGCAACAGCGGCAAGTGCCTGGAGGTGGCGGGCGGCAACCCGGCCGACGGCGCGAACGTCGCTCAGTGGACGTGCAACGGCGGAGCCAAGCAGAGGTGGCGCATCCAGGACCAGGCCGACGATACGAGCCGTCTGGTGAACGTGGCCACCGGCAAAGTGCTCGACACCGCCGACTGCTCCACCGCTGATGGTGCTGACCTCCGCCAGTGGTCCTGGCTGAACAACAAGTGCCAGCGGTTCCGACTGGTGTTCACCGGGACCGGCGACTACGTGCGGATCGTCAACGCCAACAGCGGCAAGGTCGCCGACGTGGCCGACTGCGGCACCGCCGACGGAACGGACGTACGCCAGTGGACCTGGCTCAACAAGACCTGCCAGCAATGGCGCCTCCAGCCCACCACCTGATCAGGAGCCGAGTCATGAGACGCATCATCGCGCCGGTGGTGATGGCGGTGGTCGTCGCGATCACTGTGATGACCCCCGGCACGGCCGTCCAAGCGGCCGCCCCGGCCTCGCCGGCCGTGACCTTCACCAACCCGATCGCCCTCCAGCGGGCCGACCCACACATCTACAAACACACCGACGGCTACTACTACTTCACCGCGACCGTACCCGCGTACGACAAGATCGTCATGCGCCGGGCCACCACCCTCCAGGGCCTGTCCACCGCCCCGGAAACCACCATCTGGACCAAGCACGCCAGCGGCGAGATGGGCGCGCACATCTGGGCGCCGGAGATCCACTTCATCGGCGGCAAGTGGTACGTGTACTTCGCCGCGGGCGCGTCCAACGACATCTGGAAGATCCGGATGTACGTCCTGGAGACCAGCGCCGCCAACCCGCTCACCGGCCCCTGGACGGAGAAGGGCCGGGTCGCGACCCCGCTGGATAGTTTCTCTCTCGACGCGACGACCTTCGTACACAACGGCAGCCGCTACCTCAGCTGGGCGCAGAGTGACCCGGCCGTCGGCAGTGGTACCAACCTCTATCTGGCCAAGATGTCCAACCCATGGACCATCAGTGGCCGGCCGGTCATGATCTCCAAGCCCACCCACGCCTGGGAGACCGTCGGCCACCGCGTCAACGAGGGCCCAGCGGTCATCCAGCGGAACGGCAAGGTCTTCATGACCTTCTCGGCCAGCGCCACCGACAGCAACTACTGCCTCGGGCTGCTGACCGCCTCCGCCACGGCCGACCTGCTCAACCCGGCGTCCTGGAGCAAGAACCCGGAGCCGGTCCTGAAGAGCAACCGCGCGACCTCGCAGTACGGCCCCGGGCACAATTCGTTCACGGTCTCCGAGGACGGCAAGAGCGACATCCTCGTCTACCACGACCGCAACTACAAGGACATCACGGGCGATCCGCTCAACGATCCCAACCGCCGCACCCGCTACCAGAAGCTGTACTGGAACGCCGACGGCACCCCCAACCTCGGCATCCCCGTCGCCGACGGCCGCACCCCGGTCCGCTTCTCCTCGTACAACCACCCGGACCGGTTCATCCGCCACTGGGAGTTCCGGGGCAAGCTCGAGCCGAACGTCACCAACCTCGCCGACTCGCAGTTCCGCGTCGTGCCCGGCCTCGCCGGATCCGGCACTGTCTCGCTGGAATCGGCCAACTACCCTGGCTACTACCTCCGCCACAAGAACTTCGAGCTCTGGCTGGAGAAGAACGACGGCACCACGCTCTTCAAGAACGACGCGACCTTCCACCGCAGGGCCGGTCTGGCCGACTCCGCAGCCGGAGTCTCCTTCGAGTCGTTCAACTCCCCGGGCCGGTACATCCGCCACTACCTGAACGACCTGTACGTCCAGCCCGCCGACACCACGCTCGCCAGGGCCGACGCAACGTACTACGCGCAATAGCGCGTGACCGGGTCCGGCGCAGCCGCCGTAGCCCGCCCAGCGGGAGTCGGTGCAGCAGCGCCGCGCGAGCTGCGGGGACGAAGTTCGGCAGGTGCAGGTCAGCGGCCGTCGCGGATGCCGCCGGCTGTTCGGCAGCGGCTGGTGCGAACCTGCGCCAGTGGTCGTGGCTGTCCAACAGCTGCCAGCAGTGGCGGGTTGATGCCGGTGTGACGAAGGCTCAGGCTCGCGGCCGGCCCGCTGCGATCCGGTGGCCCGTGGCCGGTCGCGGAAGCGCTTCGACAGATCCTGTCCGAACCGTTGCCGTACCCGATCGACCGACCTTACGTTGTCATAGCAAGCGCTTTCTCGAAACGATTCAACCAGGCTCCGAATTCCGCTGGAACGACGTGATTGAACTGCGCGCTGGAGGGCGAACTGTGCGTACCACTGGGAGTGTTGACCGGCGCGGACTGCTCAAGGTGGGAGGTGCCTCACTGACCGCGCTCGGTCTCACGGCGGCGGCCTGCGGCAGTGGCGCGGGGGACGGGACCGTCACCATCCGGTACGCGTGGTGGGGCGCCGACGACCGCGCCAAGAAGATCAACCAGTGCGTCAAGCTCTTCGAGAAGAAGTTCCCGAAGATCAAAGTGAAGACGGACTTCCAGGACTACGTGGCGTTCTGGGAGAAGTTCCAGACCCAGGCGTCGGGCGGCAATCCGCCGGACGTGTTCCAGAACGCGGTGGGCTTTCTGCGCAAGTACGACCAGCGCGGTGTGCTGCTCGACCTCAGGCAGCAGGTCGAGGCCGGTCACCTGAGCATGGACAACTTCCGCTCCGGTCTCGAGAAGATCGGCGAGGTCGATGGCAAGCTGCTCGGCGTACCGGTCGGATCCAACACGATGTCCCTGGTCATTGACGAGAGAGTCTTCCAGAAGGCCGGCATAGCCCCGAAGCAGGGCTGGACCTGGGACGAGTACTTCGCCGCCATGAGGAAGATCCGCGACACCCAGAAGCGGGCCGGCGACACCGGCTACTTCTCGATCATGTACCTCTACGACCTCTATCTGCGTCAGAACGGCAAGGCGTTCTTCACCGAGGAAGGGCTGGGCTTCGACGAGGCCGATCTGACCGAGTGGTGGACGGAGGGTCGCAACGGCGTCACGTCCGGCCTGGTCGCCAACCCCAAGAAGGTCGAACAGATCAAGCCCAAGTCGGCGCTCTCGGACGGCCTCGCCGGTTCCGAGTTCACCTGGGACAACTTCTCCGTCCGCTACTCCGCCGAGGGCGACAGCACCTACACCCTCGCGCCCATCCCGACCACCGACGGCAAGCACACCGGGCAGTACCTCGGATCGCTGATGCTGAGCGCCTCCGCCCGAACCGAGCATCCCAAGGAGGTCGCCCAGTTCATCGACTTCATGGTCCACGACCCGGAGGTCGGAAGGATCATGGGATACGACCGGGGCATCCTGGCCACCACGGAGCAGTACGAGGCGTTCAAGCCGACCGACCCCGTCAACAAGGGCATCGCGGAGTACGAGGAGAAGACCGCCGCCGCGGGAGTCCTCGAGCCCATCACCCCGCACCCTGCCGGCGCCGACACCGTAGAGGCCGCCTTCCTGCGCATCGCCACGGACATGGCCTTGGGGAAGACTCAGGTCGCCGATGCCGTCAAGCAGTTCTTCTCCGAGGCCAAGGCAGCCCTGGCCGGCTGATGGGAACGGCAGTGACGCTGGTTGAGGAGTCCCCGCCGGACACACTGGAGGTACGCACCCGGCTCGCGGCCACCGCCACGTTCCGGCGCCGCCGCGAGAACGTCGTCGGCTACCTCTTCATGTCCCCCTGGATCGCCGGGTTCCTGCTGCTCACCGCAGGCCCGATGATCGCTTCGCTCTACTTCGCCTTCACCGACTACAACCTCTTCAACACCCCCTCCTGGATCGGCCTGGGCAACTTCACGGCCCTGTTCGACGACCCCAGGTGGCGCAAGTCGGTGGAGGTGACCGCCACTTACGTTGTCATCGGTACGCCGCTCAAGCTGCTGCTGGCCCTGGGTGTGGCCCTGCTGCTCGCCCAGAGCCGCCGGGCACAGGGGTTCTACCGGGCGGCCTTCTACGCTCCGTCGCTAATCGGCGCGAGCGTGTCGGTCGGCTTCGTATGGCGCGCGATCTTCTCGGACGAGGCGATCGTCGATCGTACGCAGTTGCTGTTCGGTATGGACGTCGGCGGTTGGGTCGGTGACCCGGACTGGGTGCTGTACTCCCTGGTGGCCCTCACCGTCTGGCAGTTCGGCGCACCCATGGTCATCTTCCTCGCCGGGCTCAAGCAAGTGCCGCGCGAGCTGTACGAGGCCGCGGAGGTGGACGGCGCTGGGCCGCTGCGGCGCTTCTGGAGCGTCACCCTGCCGATGATCTCCCCGGTGCTGTTCTTCAACGTCCTGCTGGAGACCATCCACTCCTTTCAGGTCTTCGGCTCGGCCTATGTCGTCTCCAACACCAGCTGCGGACCGGCCGACGCGTCCCTCGTCTACACCTGCTACCTGTACCAGAAGGGCTTCAAGGAGGCCCAGATGGGCTTCGCCTCCGCGATGGCCTGGATGCTGTTGCTCGCCGTGGCCCTGGTGACGGCGGTGCTGTTCTGGTCCCAGAAGCGGTGGGTCCACTACGAGGAGGCGCCCCGGTGAGCCACCCCACCACCGCCCGCTGGCGGGCCGGCTCCCTCGGCTGGCACCTCGGCGCATTGGCCCTCCTCGCCGTCGTCCTCTATCCCGTGGCGTGGGTGATCGGTGCGTCGTTCAAGCCGAGCAGAGAGGTGGTCGGCAGCCTGGAGCTGTTCCCGCTCGACCCCATCCTCGACAACTTCCGGGGCCTCGGCGACGGCATCGCGGACATCTCCATCGCCACCTTCTTCGGCAACTCCCTCTTTTACGCCATCGGTTCGGTCGTCGGCATCGTGGTTTCCTCCTCTCTGACGGCCTACGCCTTCGCCAGGATCCGGTTCGCCGGACGGAACCTCATGTTCACGCTGATGATCGGCACGCTGTTACTGCCGTATCACGTGGTGCTGATCCCGCAGTACGTCCTGTTCCAGAAACTGGAACTGACCAACACCTACGTGCCGCTGCTGGTCGGCAAGTACCTGGCGACGGAGGCGTTCTTCGTCTTCCTGATGGTCCAGTTCATGCGAAACCTGCCGCGGGAACTGGACGAGGCCGCCCGCCTCGACGGCTGCGGGCATCCGCGGATCTACTGGTCGATCGTTCTGCCGCTGTGCCGCCCGGCGCTCATCACCAGCGCGATTTTCACCTTCATCAATGCCTGGAACGACTTCATGGGCCCGCTGATCTACCTGAACGAACCCGGCAAGTACACCGTCTCGCTCGGCATGATGATGTTCCGGGACCAGGAGGGCGTCGCCAACTACGGCGGCATGATCGCGATGTCGCTGGTGGCGCTGCTGCCGGTGCTCGCGTTCTTCCTCGCCTTCCAACGGTATTTGATCGACGGCATGGCCACGTCCGGGCTGAAGGGCTGACCTCGTCATGGCGAGCAAGGTCGTGGCGGCCCGCCGAGCCCCGTGTGAGTCCCGGTTCCAGGAGCGGTTCGGTGTCTTCGCCGAGGCACTGCTCACCGGGGTGTGGATCGCGGTGGCCTCACTGCCGCTGGTCACCTGTCCGGCTGCGTTCGCGGCCGGGGCGCGCCACCTGCGGCGCCGACTGGGCCAACGCCCCTCCGGCATACGGGAGTTCGTCGCGGATGTGAGGGCGGCCGGGCGCACGGGCTGGATGGTCGGTGTCGGCGGCTGGGCGGCGTGCTGGCTGCTGTGGCTGAACCTGTCGGCGGTACGCGCCGGGCTGCCCGGCGGCCCGTTGGTCGCCGCGACCGGCACCCTCGCGCTGCTCGGTGCCACCGTGGCCGGGCTGCGGGCCGCTGCGGTGTGGGAGCCCGGAGCATCCTGGGCGCCGCTGCTCGCCACTGCCGGGAAGCGCACGGTTCTCGATCCGGCCGGGTCGTTCCTGCTGGTGTGCGGACTCGCCGTGGTGGCCGTCTCCGCCTGGTTCAGCGCGCCGTTGGCGATCCCCGTGCTGGGGGCGGTCACGGCAGCGGCGCTTGCGGTGGAGAAGCGGTACGAGGAGCGGCGCTGATCTGTCATGCCCCTGACGGGGCGCAGTGCTCACGGAAAGGACCACGATGTCCCCGATCCTCCGCAGATCCCTGCTCAAGGCGGCGGCCGTGGCCGGTGCCGCCACCCAGGTCGGCTGGTCCCTCGGCGGCGCCACGGCCCGGGCCGGCGAGCAGCCCGGCGCCGGGGCCGACGGTGGACCCGTCGAGCTGACCTGGCTCGAAGAGGGCGGGCTCGGCGCGGCACCCGGCGCTACCCTCGGCGTGCCCTGGCCCAAGGGCGCATACAACAAGGACCAGACCTTCGCGCTGGCCGACGCCGACGGCAAGGGCGTCCCCGTCCAGACCTGGCCCATCGCCTACTGGCCCGACGGCTCCTTGAAGTGGACCGCGCACGCCGTCTGCCCGCAGTCGGACGCCAGGAAGTACACACTCAAGGCCGGCACCCCCGCCGTCCCCGCCCAGAAGGTCACCGTCGACCGGGAGGGCGGAACAGTCGACGTCTCCACCGGCGTCATCACCGCGACCATCGGCAAGAGCGGATCGGTCATCGTCAAGTCCGTCACCCGCGGCTCCGCCGAGATCGCCCGGAACGGCCGCCTGGTGCTGCTCCGCCAGGGAGAGCTGGAGGACGGCGACCAGGGCACCCAGAAGTACGAGCGATTCGCCAGCGCCATCAGCGACGTCACGGTCGAGCAGGACGGCCCGGTGCGCGCTGTCGTCCGGGTCGACGGCAAGCACCGCCGCGGCAACCGCTCCTGGCTGCCGTTCTCCATCAGGCTCTACTTCTACGCCGGCGCCGAGTCGTTCCGCATGGTGCACACGATCACGTATGACGGCACCCAGGAGCCGGGCAAGGCCGGCGGCGACTTCATCCGAGGGCTCGGGGTGCGCTTCACGGTCCCGATGCGCGACGCGTCCTACGACCGGCACATCCGCATCGGCGGCGACGGCACCGGGCTGCTGCGCGAGGCCGTCAAGGGCGTCACGGGGCTGCGGCGCGATCCGGGCGCCGCGGTCCGGGCCGCGCAGTTCGAGGGCAAGAGGCTCCCCGACCCGGCCACCTGGGACCAGCGGGTCACCACCCGGCTCCACCTCATCCCGGAGTGGGGCGACTACACCCTCTCCCAGCTCTCGGCCGACGGCTTCACCCTGCGCAAGCGCACCAAGAAGGGGCACGGGTGGATCGCGGCGGGCGGCGGACGCCGCGCCTCCGGCTTCGGGTACGTGGGCGGGCCGAGCGGTGGCTTCGCCTTCGGGCTGCGCGACTTCTGGGAGAAGTACCCGGCCGGGCTCGACATCCGGGACGCGCACACCGACGCGGCCGAGGTGACCCTCTGGCTCTGGTCGCCCGAGGCCCAGCCCATGGACCTGCGCTTCTACCACGACGGCATGGGCCAGGACACCTACGCGAAACAGCTCGAGGGCCTCAACATCACCTACGAGGACTACGAGCCCGGCTTCGGCACGCCCTACGGCATAGCCCGCACCAGCGAATTCCTCTTCTGGGCTCACGCGTCCACACCCAGCGCCGAGACCATGGCCGGGCAGATCGCGGCGGTCCGCACCCCGCCCCAGCTCGCCGCCCCGCCGCGGCAGCTCATCAAAGCCGGAGTCTTCGGCCCCGGCCTCTACTCGGAACCCGACCGCTCCACCCCCGCCAAGGCCAGGATCGAGGACCACCTCGACTTCCTCTTCACCTACTACAAGGACCAGGTGGAGATGCGGCGCTGGTACGGCTTCTGGGACTACGGCGACGTCATGCACTCCTACGATCCGGTCCGCCACCAGTGGCGCTACGACGTCGGCGGCTACGCCTGGGACAACTCCGAGCTCTCGCCCGACCTGTGGCTCTGGTACGCGTATCTCAGGAGCGGCCGCGCCGACATCTTCCGCTTCGCCGAGGCCATGACCCGCCACACCGGCGAGGTGGACGTCTACCACCTGGGCAAGTGGGCGGGCCTGGGCACCCGCCACGGCATCCAGCACTACGCCGACAGCGCCAAGCAGCAGCGCATCGCCAACACCACGTACCGGCGCTACTACTACTTCCTCACCGCCGACGAGCGCACCGGCGATCTGATGCACGCCAATGTCGACTCCGACGAGACCTTCCTCGTCCTCGACCCCATCCGCAAGATCCGCACCGAGCCCTACGTCCCCGACCGCCATGCGCTGTCCATCGGCTTCGGCACCGACTGGTCGGGCCTGGTCTCCGCCTGGCTGACCGAGTGGGAGCGCCGCGGCCCCACGTGGGAGAAGGCCAGGGCACGCGTGCTGTCCACCATGGAGACCATCGCGGACCAGCCCAACGGCTTCGTGCAGGGCAGCGGCCTCTACGACCTCGACACCGGAAGGTTCGCGATCGCCGGGAAGCCGGCCGTGGACGTGTCCCACCTGTCGGCGGTCTTCGGCCTGAACGAGCTGTGCGCCGAGCTGATCGATCTGGTCGGCATGGAGAAGTTCGAGCGGGCATACCTCGACTACTGCCGCTACTTCAATGCCACCAAGGGAGAGCAGAAGGAGCGCTACGGCTCCGACTTCGGCAACCTGCTGCTCTTCCAGGGCCACTCGCGCCTCGACGCCTACGCGGCCGTCCGGACCGGGGACACGAAGCTGGCTGAGCGTGCCTGGCAGAAGTTCTACGACTCGGACGGCTACAAGGAGTCCTCACCCTGGACGACCGAGAAGCTGAGCGGCCCGGTCACGCTGGTGCCCGGCAGCGAGGCCAACTGGGTGTATACGAACGACACGGCGCTCTACGGCCTCGCCGCCATCGAGAACCTGGCGCTGCTGGGCGACAGCATGCCGGGCTGACCGCGGCACCCCTCACCGCACAGCTGAGCGGAACCACGGAATCCACTCACCTCGAGCCGTCAGGAGTCCCGCATGAGATACCCCGCCCTGCTCACCGTCCTCGCCGCTGTCGCCGTCGGCGGACTGGCAGCCGTTCCGGCACACGCCTCCACGCCGGCCGGACACGGCGCCGAGCGGTGCACGACCCACGCAGACACCGCACAGGTCGTGTGCCACTTCGACGTGGCCCCGGGGACGTACGACGTCACGGTGGAACTCGGCGGCCAGGCGGCGGCGAGGACCTCCGCCACCGCCGAGACCCGACGCGCAATGCTCCCCGAGACGGCCACCGCCGCGGGTGAGACGGTCCGCCGCTCCTTCACCGTCGACGTACGCACGCCGGAGGGCGAACCGACCGGTGCCGACGGCACCCCCGGCCTCGACCTGACCTTCGGCGGCTCCGCCCCCGCGCTCGCCTCTGTCCGCGTCACCCCGGCCCCGAGCGCGCAGCAGATCCTGCTCGTCGGGGACTCGACGGTGTGCGACCAGCTCGGGGCGCCGTACGCCGGGTGGGGCCAGCAGATACCGCAGTACGTGCGCAAGGGCCCCGCCGTCGCGAACTACGCGGACTCCGGTGAGAGCACCGTCTCCTTCCTCGCCGATCCGCGGCTCTTCCGCGCAGTGGAGCGGCGCATCCGCAAGGGCGACCTCGTCCTCGTCCAGCTCGCTCACAACGACAAGCAGACCAACGAGGCGACCTACCGCCGCAACCTCATCGCCATGGTCGAGCGCGTACGGGCGCGTGGCGGCCGCCCCGTGCTGGTCACCCCGATCGTGCGCCGCTGGTTCAACGCCGACGGCACCCTCAACAACGACACCGCGCTCCTGGTCAACGCCCTCGGCGTCAACCACCCCGCTGTCATCCGCTCCGTCGCCGCTGGCCTCGACGTACCTCTCGTCGATCTGACCGCGAAGACCAAGCGCCTGGTGGAGTCGCTGGGTGTTGAGCGCTCCAAGGCCCTGTACCTCTACAACGAGAAGCGCGACAACACTCACACCTCGGAGCACGGCGCGACGGTGTACGCGGAGCTGGTGCGGGACGAGCTGCGCGCGCAGGGCCTGGTGCCCGGGAAGCTGCTGCGCTGAGGAGGGCAGTACCGCCGGCAGGTGCGCGGCTGCGCGTGGCGACGGCTACGGCAGCGGCGGGTAGGCGTTCTTCATGAGCTCCTGGAACTGGGCCGAGAACCAGTGCCCGGACAGCGGTGCGTTCGGGAGGGCACCCGACATGTTGAACCCGTTACGGGGGTTGCCCTCGTACGTTGGGTCGCACATTCGGTCGAATCCCTTGCCTTCGTCGTTCGGGATCTCCTTGCTGGCACCGTCGGACTCGCCCGGGGGCTTCACCCACACATAGGCGTCGATGCCGGAGGCGGGCGCCGTCTGGGGGCGTTCGCCCAGGCCCGCGCCGGACTGGTTGCACCAGTTGCCGACGTGGATGCGGCGGTCGTAGCGGCCGCCGTTCACATAGGTGTCGACGTTGGTCGTCGGTCCCGGCTGGGTGGGGCGTGCGGTGCCGCCCCAGCCGTTGCGCGAGGTGTCGATGAGCATGCCGATGCCGGAGTCGAAGCCGACGGAGACCAGCTTGTCGCGGAAGGCCTGGGCGAAGGAGAGCTCGTCGACGTAGCGGTTCCAGTCGACCCACTTGGATTCGCGCACCGACTTGCCCGCGACGGTGTCGGTGACTTTGAAGTGGTCTTCCTTCAGGGCGCTGTAGTTGGCGGTGTTGGTGATGAAGCCGTGGACGTCGTTCACGGTGGCGCCCTCGGCGGTCGCGGCCTGCTTGAACAGGTCGGCGGACGGGCCGAAGTTGTCGTCCCAGCCGATCCAGCCGTGGTGTCCGGCATCGACGTAGTTGTAGACGTTGGGTACGTCACCGAGCTTGTTCAGGGCGTAGCCGACGCCCTTCACGTAGTTGCCGTTGGCCTTCATCGTGTCGCACTGGGGTGTGGCGGTGGGCCGACCGCCGGTGTTGGTGACGAGGTTGGGCAGCGAGTCGATTTCGACGGTGGTGACGATGCGCAGACCGGAGTACTTCTCGTCGGCGAGGATCTCGGCAATCGGGTCGATGTACGCAGTCTTGTAGCGGTCGATCTCGGTCGGGCCCAGTTCGCCGTTGGAGGCGAGGGCGGCGCAGTCGCGTCCCGGCAGGTTGTAGACGACGAGCTGGACGACGAGTTCGCCGTCGCTCTTCTGCCGGAGCGCCTCGTCGAGGTGGGCGCGCAGGCCCATGCCGCCGTTCACGCCGTTGATGGCGGCGATCCGGTCGAGCCAGACGCCGGTGGGCTGGCCCGCGATGCGACTGCCGCCCGGTTCGGACCTGGCTTTCGCGGCCCACTCGGGGTTCACGTACACCTTGGCGCCCTGGTACGGGTTGTCGACGCGCGCACCGGCGGGCGGGTCGGTCGGATCCGGCGGGTCGGTCGGGCCGCCCGGGCCGCCCGGGCCGGTGGTGCAGGTGACGCCGTTCAGCTTGAAGACCGTCGGGATCGCGTTGGTTCCACTGTACGAGGCGTTGAAGCCGAAGGAGGCGGAGGCGCCGGTGCCGAGGCTGCCGTTGTAAGAGACGTTCTTGGCGGTGACGGCCGTGCCGCTCTGGCTGATCTGGGTGTTCCAGCCCTGGGTGATCTTCTGGTTGCCGGCGAAGGACCATTCCACCTGCCAACTGCCCGCCGGATCACCTGTGTTCGTGACCGTGACGGCGGTGGTGAAGCCGGTGTCCCACTGGTTCTGCACCTTGTAGTCGACGGTGCAGCCGGGGGCGGCGGCAGCGTTCTCGCGGGTGTCGGGGTTCGCAGCGGCGGCGGTCCCGGCCGCGCCGGCGACCAGGGCGCCGGCCGCCAGTAACGCGATGCG
This sequence comes from Streptomyces sp. KR80, assembly GCF_052245555.1. Classification (NCBI taxonomy): domain Bacteria; kingdom Bacillati; phylum Actinomycetota; class Actinomycetes; order Kitasatosporales; family Streptomycetaceae; genus Streptomyces; species Streptomyces sp. KR80. Next base: position 34,809 of record NZ_JBQQCD010000009.1, on the reverse strand, counting down.
GGGCCTGGTGAAGCGTGCGGGGGGTGTGCGGCTCATGTGTGAGGTGTCCCTATTCGTCGAGGGCGCGCAGGTGGTCGCGCAGCCCTATGCCGTACGACGTCGGAGTGCCGTCGTAGTTGCTGATCAGGGACGGCCCGGAGGAGCAGTCCCAGGTGTTCCAGGTCCAGCCGAGGTAGGAGAGCTTCCGCTCGTCGAACCAGGCCATGACGCGGTCGATGAAGGAGTGCGCGCAGGTGTTCTCGCCGATCTCGCCCGCCACCAGCGGGACTTCGGCGGCGACCGGCGCGAGCGTGCTGTTCCAGCAGCTCTCGTTGGAGCAGTAGTTGAAGTTGTAGACGTGCCAGGCGGCGGCGAGATTGCCCGCCGGGTCACTCGGCCGGTGCGTCAGCCACTGGCCGAGGTCGTTGGACCACGCGAGCCCTCCGACGAGGATCACGTTCTCGGCGCCGGTGCCGCGTACCGCGTCGATCAGGTCCTGCATGCCGGCGACCTCGTAGCCGATGCCGGAGCAGGTTCCGCCATCGCGCCAGCAGGTCCACGCCTGCTCGGGGGTGGAGGTGGCCCGGTCCGGATAGGGCTCGTTGAACAGGTCGAAGACGACGGCCCGGTCGTCCTTGAAGGTGCTGGCCACCGAGGCCCAGAAGGACGGCGTGTAGCGGGCGTTCGGCATCGGCTTCTGGCAGCTGGCGTGGATGTCGGAGCAGCCCGCCCCGCTCCCGGTGTACTCGCCCCAGGACCAGTGGAGTTCGAGGATCGGCGTCATGCCGTGGGCTTTGACGCGCCGCACCAGGTCCTTGACGGCGGCCAGGTAGTTCGCGCCGGCGTACTCCGGCTTGATGTTGTCCAGACCGAGCCAGCACTCCTCGTTCAGCGGGATGCGGACGGCGCCGGCGTTCCAGTCGGCGATCGCCTTGACGGAGGCGTCGTCGACGGGTCCATCGAAGATGCCGCGGCCCTGGACGCACATGAACTCGCCGCCGGAGCGGTTCACGCCGAGCAGGCGGCGGGTCACACCGTTGTCATCGACCAGCTTGTTCCCGGACACCTTCAGAAGGGGCGGGCTGTCTCCGGGGTCCGGCGGGTCGGTCGGACCGGGCGGGTCCGTGGGACCGGGCTCGGAGTCCATGGTGCAGGTGGCGCCGTTGAGCTTGAACGTCGCGGGCGCGGTGTTCTTGCCCGACCACGAGGCGATGAATCCGGTACTGATACTGGCGCCGGTGCCGAGCGAGCCGTTCCAGCTCTCGTTGGAGGCGGTCACGGCGGTCCCCGACTGGGACCACTTCGCGCTCCAGCCCTGGGTGATCCGCTGGCCGTCGGCGAAGTCGAAAGTGAGCTGCCAGCTGCTCATCACAGCGCTGTTGTTGGTGATCGTGACGGCGCCCTGGAAGCCGCCGTCCCACTGCCCCACGGTCTGGTACTCGACCGTGCAGGAGGGTGCGACCGAGGTGGCCGTGGCGCCGGGCGCGACCGCCGTGCCCGCCAGGACGAGTGCCGCCGTGGCGAGAAACGGACGCAGGGGTGACAGATGCGATGCGGGTAGACGTAAACGGGATCTGTGCGGGGGGTGTCGCATGAGCGACTCCTTGCAGTTCGGGCGCGGCCGTCCTGGACGCGCCGACTGTTGGAATCGCTCCCACTGGTGGCTATGAAGCTAGCGCCAACTGCCGTCAAAGAACAGAGGAATCGGACCCCCCTTTCTCCGTGCTGTCCGTCGAACATCTTCGATTCTTCAAGGCTCTTGACCCTTTTGGGCCTCCGCTTCAGGCTGGGAGCGCTCCCACTGGTTCAAAGCTTGCTGCTTCACCGCACACCTACCCCCCTCATCGAGCCGCAAGGAGGAGCGAGAACCCATGCCCCCCACACGGAGACGCCGCACCCTGTGGCGGTTATGGACCGCCACCGCGGCAGCGCTCGCCCTGCCCCTGACGATGCTCGCCCCCGGGACGACCACGGCCGCGGCGGCCGCCGCCGAGTGCAGCGTCGACTACACGACCAGTGACTGGGGGTCCGGTTTCACGGCGGAACTGACGATCACCAATCGCGGGACCACCGCGATCGACGGTTGGACCGTCGCCTACGCCTACCCGGGCGACCAGAAGCTCAGCAACGGCTGGAACGGCACGTGGTCCCAGTCCGGCAAGGACATCACCGTCAAGAACGCGGAGTGGAACAGAACCGTTCCTGCGGGCGGCGCGGTCTCCACGGGCGCACAGTTCACCTACAGCGGCACCAACACGGCCCCTGCTTCCTTCGCCGTCAACGGCACCACCTGCACCGGCGCCCATCAGCCGCCGGTCACCGTTCTGACCAGCCCGGCGCCGGGCGCGGTCGTCACCGACGGCGACCTGGTCCCGATGGCCGCCACCGCGGCGGCAGCCGACGGTGCCGACATCACGAAGATCGAGTTCTACAGCGACACGGAACTGCTCGGCACCGACACCACGTCCCCGTACACCTTCGACGCGAAGGGACTGGCGGCCGGTGACCACTCGCTGTACGCGAAGGCGTACGACAGCCGGGGTGCCTCCTCGGAGTCGGCTCCCGTCGGTGTCAGGGTCGTCCGGGGCCCCGCGCTCGTCGCCACTCCGGCCCAACTCGGCATCCGCCAGGGGGCGTCCGGCACCGTCGACGTGAAGCTCTCCACCGCACCGTCTTCGAACGTGACGGTCATGGTGGAGCGCGCCTCCGGCAACCGGGGGCTCACGGTCACCTCCGGCTCCACGCTCACCTTCACTCCGACGAACTGGGACACCGCCCAGAAGGCGACGATCGCGGCCGACGCCTCCGGTACCGGTTCCGCGGTCTTCACCGCGACCGCGCCCGGCCACACCAAGGCGGAGGTCACGGTCACCCAGCTCGCCGCTTCGAAGGCGTACGACGCCCGCTTCCTGGACCTCTACGCGAAGATCACCGACCCGGCGAACGGCTACTTCTCACCCGAGGGCATCCCGTACCACTCGGTCGAGACCCTGATCGTCGAGGCCCCGGACCACGGTCATGAGACGACCTCGGAGGCGTACAGCTATCTGATCTGGCTCCAGGCCATGTACGGCAAGATCACCGGCGACTGGTCACGGTTCAACAACGCGTGGGCAACCATGGAGAAGTACATGATCCCCACCCACGTGGACCAGCCGACCAACTCCTTCTACAACGCGTCCAAGCCGGCGACCTACGCCCCCGAGCACGACCAGCCCTCCAGCTACCCGGCGAAGCTCGACCCGGCGATCTCCGTCGGCTCCGACCCCATCGCCGCCGAGCTGAAGTCCGCGTACGGCACGGACGACATCTACGGCATGCACTGGCTCCAGGACGTCGACAACGTCTACGGCTTCGGCAACGCGCCGGGCAAGTGCAGCGCGGGTCCGTCCGACACCGGCCCGTCGTACATCAACACCTTCCAGCGCGGCGCACAGGAGTCCGTCTGGGAGACCGTCCCGCACCCAAGCTGCGACCGGTTCGCCTACGGCGGCAGAAACGGCTACCTGGACTTGTTCACCGGGGACGCCTCGTACGCCAGGCAGTGGCGATACACCAACGCGCCGGACGCGGACGCCCGGGCCGTCCAGGCTGCGTACTGGGCCGACATCTGGGCGAAGGAGCAGGGCAAGGGCGGCGAGGTCTCCGCGGTCGTCGGCAAGGCCGCGAAGATGGGCGACTACCTGCGCTACGCGATGTACGACAAGTACTTCAAGCGGGTCGGCAACTGCGTCGGCGCCTCCTCCTGCCCGGCGGGCAGCGGCAAGAACAGCTCGCACTACCTGATGTCCTGGTACTACGCCTGGGGCGGGGCCAACGACTCCTCGGCCGGCTGGGCCTGGCGCATCGGCTCCAGCCATGCGCACGGCGGCTACCAGAACCCGATGGCGGCCTGGGCGCTCGCCAACTACGCCCCGTTGAAGCCGAAGTCGTCGACCGGCGCCTCCGACTGGTCCACCAGCTTGACCCGGCAGATCGAGTTCTACCGCTGGCTGCAGTCCAGCGAGGGCGCCATCGCCGGCGGCGCGACCAACAGCTGGCAGGGACGCCATGCGACCCCGCCGTCCGGTACGCCGACCTTCTACGGCATGTACTACGACGAGAAGCCCGTCTACCACGATCCGCCGTCCAACCAGTGGTTCGGCTTCCAGGCCTGGTCGATGGAGCGCGTCGCCGAGTACTACCAGGTCACCGGTAACGCGACCGCCAAGGCCCTGCTCGACAAGTGGGTCGACTGGGCGCTGTCCAAGACGACCGTCAACCCGGACGGCACCTACCGCATCCCGTCCACCCTCCAGTGGTCCGGCCGTCCCGACACCTGGAACCCGTCCTCGCCGGGCGCCAACACCGGGCTGCACGTCACGGTGGCGGACTACACCGACGACGTCGGCGTGACGGCCGCGTACGCCAAGACCCTGACGTACTACGCCGACCGCTCCGGTGACGCCGACGCGGCACGCGTCGCCAAGGCGCTGCTGGACGGCATGTGGGACCACCACCAGGACGCGCTCGGCATCGCGGTCCCCGAGACCCGCACCGACTACTCCCGGTTCGACGACTCCGTCTACGTCCCGTCCGGCTGGACCGGCACCATGCCGAACGGCGACACGATCAACCCCTCGTCCACCTTCACCTCGATCCGCTCCTTCTACGAGGACGACCCCGCCTGGTCGAAGATCGAGTCCTACCTGGCGGGCGGCGCGGCGCCCTCCTTCACGTACCACCGGTTCTGGGCCCAGGCAGACATCGCGCTCGCCTTCGGCTCGTACGCGGAGCTTCTCGAATAGCCGCCCAGGGCTCCGCGTTCGCCCGGCCGGCCGCTCCTTACCAATGTGACGGTCCGGCCGGGCTCTGACCTCAGCGCTGCTCTACCGCTTCGCGAAGGAGCACCCCCCATGCCCAGAGGAAACAGAAGACGACAAGGCGTGCTCGGTGTCCTCGCCCTGACGGCAGGCCTGCTGGCCGGCACCGCTCCGCAAGCGCAGGCCGCCGAGAAGCCCGATGCCCTCGCGGCCGACACCTATACCTGGAAGAACGTCCGGATCGACGGGGGCGGCTTCGTGCCCGGCATCGTCTTCAACCGGACCGAGAAGAACCTCGCCTACGCGAGGACCGACATCGGGGGTGCCTACCGCTGGGAGGAGCCGACGAAGTCCTGGACACCGCTGCTGGACGCGGTGGGGTGGGACGACTGGGGGCACTCCGGGGTGGTGAGCCTCGCCTCCGACTCCGTCGATCCCGACAAGGTGTACGCGGCCGTCGGCACGTACACCAACAGCTGGGATCCGGGCAACGGCGCCATGCTGCGCTCGTCCGACCGGGGCGCGAGCTGGCGGAAGGCGGCCCTGCCGTTCAAGCTGGGCGGCAATATGCCCGGCCGCGGCATGGGCGAGCGCCTCGCCGTGGACCCGCACAGGAACAGCGTGCTGTATCTGGGTGCGCCCAGCGGGAAGGGCCTGTGGCGCTCCACTGATTCGGGTGCCACCTGGTCGCAGGTGACGAGCTTCCCCAACCCCGGCAACTACGTGCAGGATCCGACCGATTCGAGCGGCTACGCGTCCGACAACCAGGGCATCGTCTGGGTCACCTTCGACGAGTCCACCGGTTCGCCGGGGGCGGCCACCAGGACGATCTACGTCGGCGTGGCCGACAAGGAGAACGCCGTCTACCGCTCGACCGACGCGGGCGCGAGCTGGCAGCGCGTCGCCGGACAGCCCACCGGCCATCTCGCCCACAAGGGCGTCCTCGACGCCCAGAACGGCTACCTCTATCTCGCGTACAGCGACAAGGGTGGACCGTACGACGGCGGTAAGGGCCAGGTGTGGCGGTACGCGACGGGGACGGGGGAGTGGAAGAACATCAGCCCGGTCGCCGATGCCGACACGTACTACGGCTTCAGCGGGCTGACGGTCGACCGGCAGAAGCCCGGCACGCTCATGGTGACCGGCTACAGCTCCTGGTGGCCCGACACCCAGATCTTCCGCTCCACCGACAGCGGCACCACCTGGACGCGGGCCTGGGACTACGCGTCGTCTCCCAACCGCACGGACCGCTACACCATGGACGTCTCGTCCGTCCCGTGGCTGAAGTGGGGCGCGAATCCGTCGCCGCCCGAAGAGAGCCCCAAGCTGGGGTGGATGACCGAGGCGCTGGAGATCGACCCGTTCGACTCGGACCGGATGATGTACGGGACGGGCGCGACCATCTACGGGACCGAGAACCTCCGCCAGTGGGACAGCGGCGGGAAGATCAGCATCACGCCGATGGTGAAGGGCCTGGAGGAGACCGCGGTCAACGACCTTGTCTCTCCCCCGTCCGGGGCACCGCTGCTCAGCGCTCTCGGCGACATCGGCGGCTTCCGCCACACGGACGTCACCAAGGTCCCGTCGCTGATGTACACCTCCCCGAACTTCACCACGACCAACAGCCTGGACTTCGCCGAGTCCCGTCCGGACACGGTGGTGCGGGTCGGCAATCTGGACGCGGGGCCGCGCATCGCCTTCTCCACCGACAACGGCGCCAACTGGTTCGCGGGACAGGAGCCCTCGGGTGTGACGGGCGGCGGCACGGTCGCGGCGGCGACCGACGGCAGCCGCTTCGTGTGGAGCCCGGAAGGCGCGGGCGTGCATACGGCATCCGGCTTCGGCTCGTCGTGGACCGCCGCCACCGGCATCCCCGCGGGCGCGGTCGTCGAGTCGGACCGGGTCGACCCGAAGACGTTCTATGGCTTCAAGGCCGGTACGCTCTACGTCAGTTCGGATGGTGGCACCTCCTTCACGGCGAAGGCGACGGGGCTGCCGTCAGAGGGAAACGTGCGCTTCAAGGCCGTGCCGGGCAGGACGGGCGACATCTGGCTGGCCGGCGGCAAGGAGAACGGTGCCTACGGACTGTGGCACTCCACGGACGCGGGCGCGACCTTCACCAAGGTTTCCGGTGTCCAGGAGGCCGACACCATCGGCTTCGGCAAGGCCGCGCCGGGAGCCTCGTACGTCACGCTCTACACCAGCGCGCAGATCGGCGGGGTGCGCGGCATCTTCCGCTCCACGGACGCCGGGGTGAGCTGGGTGCGCATCAACGACGACGCACATCAGTGGGGCTGGACGGGCGCGGCGATCACGGGTGATCCGCGGACGTACGGCCGGGTGTACGTCTCCACGAACGGCCGAGGCATCGTCTACGGCGACACGGCCGCCCGCGCAGGCGGCGGATGAACCCTTCAGAAAGACCGCGGGCCGAGGACGGGAGCGTCCTCGGCCCGCGGTCATGTGCGGTGCTACGGCGTGGTGATGACTGGGCGGGGCGGGGTCGGCATGCCGTTGCCGATGAAGAAACTGGTGTGCGGCGGCTGGTTGTAACCGGTGTTCTGCCAGGCCAGCGCTGTCCGGTACATGGTGTCGTGCAGCAGGGTGGTGATCTTCGTGCTCGTCTGGTGCGGCGTCGAGTAGATCCGCAGTGCCCGGTTGTCCGACGTACGCCAGACGACCTCCTCCCGCCAGTCGCCGAGGATGTCCCCGGAGAGGGCGGGCGTGGACTTCGTACCGTTGTTGGAGCTCACCGAGGATCCGGTCAGCAGCCGGGTGTCGGAGGAGGTCCCGTACTTGTCGATGCGGGTGCCCTCGAGGAGTTCGCGGACCGGGTCGCCGTCCCACCAGTTGAGGAAGTTCATCGAGGACGGCTCGCGGCCCTTGGCGGCGCCGGCCCGGTCGCGGATGGAGGAGTCCGAGGCGGACCACATCTCGGGTCCCGAGTTGCCCGCGTAGATGTCGCCGGCCACCCCGCGCCCGTTGTCGCAGCAGGCGCCGAGCCGCCAGCGGATCGAACCGTTGGCGGGGTTGATGTACAGCTCGGCGGGCTTGGATTTGTCCTCGGAGACCTTGAAGTACTCGAGGCCCGAGGTGGACGGGTCCAGATCGCCCAGGTGCTGGGCGTCCCCGTGCCCGGTCTTCGTCGTCCACAGCCCGCTGCCGTTGTCGTCCACCGTCATCGCGCCGTAGACGATCTCGTCCTTGCCGTCCCTGTCCACGTCGCCGACGGAGAGGCTGTGCGAGCCCTGACCGTCATAGCCCTTGCCCGCGTGAGAGGAGGCGTTGGTGTCGAACGTCCAGCGGCGGGTGAACTGGCCGTTCCGCCAGTCCCAGGCGGCGATCACCGTGCGCGTGTAGTAGCCCCGCGCCATGATCAGCGAAGGTCGGGCCCCGTCCAGATAGGCGGTTCCGGCGAGGAAACGGTCCACCCGGTTGCCGTAACTGTCGCCCCAGGAGGGCACGTTGCCCCGCGCCGGGACGTAGTTGACCGTCCCCATCGCGGCCCCGGTCCAACCGTTGAACATGGTGAGGTACTCGGGTCCGGACAGGATGTAACCGGAGGAGTTCCGGTGGTCGGCCGACGCGCTGCCGATCACCTTGCCGGTGCCGTCCTTCGTCCCGTCGGCGGTCTTCATCGCGACCTCGGCCTTGCCGTCGCCGTCGTAGTCGTACACCTGGAACTGGGTGTAGTGCGCGCCCGAGCGGATGTTCCTGCCCAGGTCGATCCGCCACAGCCGGGTGCCGTCCACCGTGATGCCGTCGATGATGGTGTTGCCGGTCACGCCGGAATGCGAGTTGTCCTTGGCGTTGGTGGGCTGCCACTTCAGGACGAAGTCGAGCGCCCCGTCGCCGTTCAAGTCACCGACGGACGCGTCGTTCGCCTCGTACGTGTAGCCGGAGCCGCCCGCGGGCGGTGTGATCGGCACGTCCTTGTAGCCGGACCGGAACTGGAGGGCGCGCACGGAGTCGCCCTGCTCGTCGCCGTCCACGATCGCGCGGACCGTGTAGTCGGCATCGGCGGGGGCACCGGAGTGGAAGTAGTTCGTCGAGCCGGTGATCGGCGATGCGTTGACCTTCGTACCGTCGCGGTAGACGTTGTAGGAGACGCTGGCCGGGTCGGTGCCGAGCCAGCGCCAGCTCACCAGGTTGCCGCTGCTGGTGTGGACGCTGACCACGCCTCGGTCGAGGCGCTCGGCCTGCCGTGGCGTCGCGGCCGACGAGGTGTCGGGCAGCGCGGTAATCCCTGCTGCGGCGAGCGCACCGCAGGCGATGGCGGCGAGCAATATGCGGACGCCGGTCACGGGGTATCTGCCCCGACGGGGGGAGTACGGGTCCTGCGGATGCTGCACAATTCCTCCTGGGGCCTGGGGTGGGGGGAGAATCGGTTGCCCCTTGCCTCTGTGTCGGTGCAGGCCTCGGAAGGGTTGCCGCCCGGCCGGGATGAGGAGGCCGGCGCGAGAGTCGGCGGGAGCTACACAGTCGAAGCGCTTCGACTGTGCCCCTGGACAGCTCGTGACAGCCGCTCTAGTGTCTGAGCAACCACTATCGAAGCGCTTCACAAAGTGTCCGGTCAGTCCAGGAGATCCGATGGTCACCCTCGCCGATGTAGCTCAGCATGCCGGAGTCTCCGCCAGCACCGTGAGCTACGTCCTCAGCGGCAAGCGGTCGATCTCGGCCTCTACGCGTGAGCGGGTCGAGCGCAGCATCGCGGAGCTCGGCTACCACCCCAACGCGGGCGCCCGGGCACTCGCCAGCAGCCGGTCGAACATCATCGCCCTCATGATGCCGCTGCGGAGCGACATGTATGTCCCGGTGATGATGGAGATAGCCCTCGCCGTCGCCACGACCGCCCGGAAGCACGGCTATGACGTACTGCTGCTCACCGGGGAGGAGGGGCAGGCGGCGGTCCGCCGGATTGAGGGCAGTGCCCTCGCCGACGCGATGATCCTGATGGACGTGGAGCTGGACGACGACCGGCTGCCGATGCTGCGGCTGACCGAGCGGCCGGCCGTACTGATCGGGCTGCCGGCGGACACCACCGGACTGAGCTGTGTGGACCTGGACTTCGCCGCGGCCGGTGCCCGCTGCGCGGAGCATCTGGCCGCGCAGGGCCACCGGGAGATCGCCGTCATCGGCGAGGCGGCGGCCGTCTACGAACGGCACACCGGGTTCGCCGTACGGACCTTGAGCGGACTGCGCGAGCGCAGCGCCGAGCTGGGCCTGCGACTGCTGCACCGCCCCTGTGACGGGAGCTACGCCGCCGTCGCCGCCACGCTCGCCCGGATCTACGACGAGCGCCCTGCCACCACCGCCTTCGTCGTCCAGAACGAGGCCGCGACCGACCCCCTGCTCGCCCTGCTGCGGCAGCAGGGCCGTGCCGTGCCCGAGGACGTCTCGGTCATGGCCATCTGCCCCGACCAGGTGGCCGCACACGCCTCCGTCCCGCTCACCGCGGTCGCCGTGCCGGCGCAGGAGATGGGGCGGCACGCGGTCGAGCAGGTCGTCGCCAAGTTCAGGGGGCAGGGTGCCGACGAGGTCGTCCTACTGGAGCCGGAGTTGACCGTGCGGGAGAGCACCGGGCCGAGGGGGCCCGGCCACTGACGCCGCCCGCGCTCATGTGCAGCAGCGGGAAGGGGCGGCCCCGGGTGCGGGGCCGCCCCTCCGGCGTCAGCTCGACGACACGGTGAGGTTGTTCGTGACGAAGTTCATCCCGCCCGAGGACGAGGTGATCTCGTAGCCGAACTGGACGTCACCGATGGTCTCGTTGCCCATCCAGTGCTTGGTGTCCTTGATCCACCTCAGGATCGGGAGGATGTCCACCGTGCCGGAGGTGGAGTCGGACCTGCGCAGGAAGGAGAAGACCTGGTTGGCACCGTTGTCCCCCTTGTAGACCGCCCAGCTGTGCCCGCCGAGCGAGACATTGCCCTGGAAGCTGCCGAGGGGACCGACAGCGCCGTTGTAGTTCATCCAGAGCATGATCTCGTAGTCGTAGTCGGTGTCCCAGATGTCGTACGACGAGTTGTACGCGCCCGACGACGGCACCGTGACGTTGTAGCTGCTGCGCAGCGACGACAGCGAGGTGATCGACTTGTTGACCACCTTCTTGGCGTTGGGATACGACTTGATGCCGCCGGTGTTGGGATGGTTGGCCCAGACGCCCCAGTTCGTACCGGAGTTGGCCCAGATGCACTGACTTCCGGCGCCGGAACCCCAGATGTTGTTGTAGAGCGTGTAGCCGTTCAGGGCGGTGTTGCCCCACCGGTCGCAGCTGTTCCAGACCGCGGCCTGCGCGGGAGCGCAGACGAGTCCGATCAGGGTTCCCAGTGCGGCCACCGGAGTGGCGATCAGCGTCAACCTGCGACGCGTCCGCGAGCGTTGTCGTCGTGCCATGGTTGTCCCTTCCATGGGTGAGGGAACGGGCTACTGCGGTCCCAGGGTGAGGACGCAGTCTTCGCCGGCACGCAGGTCGAGCAGTTGCGTGCCGGCCGAGGTCCGTAGCTCGATGCGGAGGGTGCGGGTGGGCCGGACGACGGCCGTGCCGGTGTCGAGGCTCCAGGTCAGGTCGACCACGGCTCCGAAGCGGGTGCGGATGCCGGTGATCCGGCCCTGGGGATACGCGGCGGGGCGGGTGGGGAGCAGCACCAGGCGCCCGGGTGTCGACTGCACCAGCATCTCGATCAGCAGCGCGGGCAGTGCGTGCGCGGCGTCCGCGTTGTAGACGTCGCGTGCCGGATAGTGCGTGCTCATGAGAGAGGTGTGGAAGAAGTCGCCGGTCAGAAGGTGCTCCAGGCACGCCGCTGCCCGGGCGGTGTCGTGCAAGCGAGCCGCGACCAGAGCGTGGTGGAGATGTCCGTGCGCGGAGTCGTTCTCGGCGCCGCGCAGTTCGAGCGCGCGATGGGCGGCACGGGCCAGCTCCGGCGTGTCGTAGGGGTTGATCTCCTCCAGGGGCCACACGGCGTAGAGGTGGCTGAGGTGCCGGTGGTCGTACGCATCGTCGAGGCCGGGCCAGGACCACTCGGCGAGCGCGCCGTCGTCGTTGACCCGGTAGGGCGGCAGTCGGTCGGCGAGCGCACGCCAGCGGTCGGCGTCGGCGCCCGGATTGTAGGCGGCCGCGGTGAGCAGGGCGTGCCGGGCCGCCGCGATGTCCATGGTTGCGTTGAGGGTGCCCCAGCTCGCGTTCGCGGGGCGGTTCTCGGGCGAGTACGAGGGGACGATCACGACGTGACCGTCCGGGTCCGTGCGGCTCAGGAAGTCCTGGTAGAAGGTGGCCAGTTCGCTCAGCGCGGCGGCGAGGCGCGGGTCCCGCTCGCCGCGCATCTCGTCGTGGTCGACGAGCGGTTTGAGCAGCCAGTCGGCGCCCGCGGTCCACAGGTGGTGCGGGTACTCGCGGTGGAAGTGGTACGTGTGCCCGGACTCGCCGTCGGTGTGGGCGGGGGCGACGATGCCCCGTGCGCCGAACAGAGCGCGGGCGTTGTCCCGCCAGTCCACCAACTGCCTGTACACCAGGGCGGCGTGGGCCTCGGTGACCTCGGGCAGGGCGGCGGTCGCGGCCGAGGCGGTCTGGAGGTTGAGGTTGGCGTTGGTGGTGAACGCCCCGGACCAGGCGGTGTTCCAGTCGCCGGTCCACAGACCGGTCAGCCGCGGCGGCAGCGTCCCCGCCGAGGAGAGCAGGTGATAGCGGCCTGCGGCGAAGAGCCGCTCGAGGAGGGCGGGGCTCTTGGGGCGGCGCAGCAGCTCGGAGCCCGGCAGGCCCCGCTCCGACGGGTTGGCCCCCAGGTCCAGCGTCACCCGTTCGTAGGCGGTGCGGTGCAGTTCCTCGTGGCGGGACAGCAGCAGCGGATACGGGGCCGGGGCTTCGCTCCCGGCCGGCAGCAGGGCCCGCAGCGCCTCCGCCTCGGCGAGCACATCGAGCTCACCGGTGTGCCTCCGCACCCGCGTGAGCAGCAGCATCGACGCGGCGCCGGCGACACACACGCCCTGCTCGGCGATCGTCGTCCGGCCTCCCGTGATGACGGCGAGGGTGACTCCGGTGTACGCGCGGTCGCTGTCCGGGTAGCGGGCCCGAAGGGTGAGCAGTGCTCCCTCGGCGCTGAGCGCCGCACCGTGACCGACCGCCAACCGGTCCGCGACGCCGGGAAGCCGCACGTCCAGGCCGAGGTCGACGGTGAGCGCCCCACCGGTGACGTACTGCACGATCACGTCGTCCGCACGGGAGACGAAGACTCGGTGGTGGTGCCACCCTCGGCACCGCGTCTCGGCGACCCCGCTGGCGAAGTCGACCGCACGCCGATAGCGCCGCCACTGCCCGGCGGTCCGCCGCAGCCGGACCTGGAAGGCGGGATGGAAGGGCTGGACCCGCTGCAGGGCCCGCCCGTCGGTGAACCGCTCCGCGGCCGCCAGGTCGCCGGCGAGCAACCGGTCCTGGAGTGCCGTCAGGTCGTCGGCGAGGCGGGGTGGCCGGGCGTACTCGCCGCCGTCCGGCCGGACGAGGGAGTGGTGCGTGACGACGACCCGTTCATCGTTCGGGTCGCCGTACATCATGGCGCCGTGTCTGCCGTTGCCGCTGAGGAAGGCGTCCTCCCAGCGGGCGGCGGGCCGGGGCTCCCAGGTGCCGTGGATCACGGCATGTCCTCGCGCAGCGCGGCCACCCCGTAGCGGCCCAGCGTGAGCGTGCCCCCGGTCAGTACACCGGTGAGCAGATCGAGGTGATGGCCCGGCACGTTCACGGTCACCCGGTCGCAACCGTGGTTGAGGACGAAGAGCAGGTCACCCCGGCGCACCGCCTCCACCCCTTCCGGAAGGCCGTCGAGCACCGGCCGCACGCCCGCTCGGTCCGCGACATCGGCCAGCAGATGACGCAGGGCGGCTGGCTCGGGGACCGTGGAGAGGTACCAGGCGCGGCCGTTGCGCAGCACGGCGGGCAGGCCGTCGAGCTCTCCGCCCTGGTACGCGGCGACCGTTTCCGCGCCCGCCGCGGCCTCGAGCTCCTCGGACCAGAGCGTGCCGCGGAAGTCGCCGCAGTCCGCGGTCTCGTCCTCCTCCAGCGGCCACCACTCGTGGACCATGCCGATGCCGAACAGCTCCCGCAGCCGCACGTCCATACCGCCCGGGCGGATCCGGTCGTCGGCGTCGGCCGCGCCGGTCAGGAAGCCGCAGACGACGGTGCCACCGCCGCGTGCGAAGGCGAGGAGGTTCGCGATCGCGGCGTCCGTGAGCAGGTACAGGTGAGGGATCAGGACGAGCTTGTACGGGGTGAGGTCCTGTTCGGGGTGGGCGAAGGCCGCCGTGATGCCGGACTCCCACAAGGCTTGGTGCCAGGCGCGTACCAGCTGTTCATACTCGACCCGGGAGGACGGTCGCCCGTCCTGCCGGCCCGCCCACCAGGAGTTCCAGTCGTGCAGCAGCACCGCGTCGGCGTGCACCTGGGTGCCCGTGACCACCTCGCCGAGCAGGGCGAGGTCCGCGCCGATCCGCTTGACCTCCTGGAAGGTGCGGCCGTGTTCGCCCGCGTGTGACACCATCCCGGAGTGGAACTTCTCGGCGCCCTGCCGGGACTGCCGCCACTGGAAGTAGCAGATGGCGTCGGCACCGTGCGCCACGGACTGCAGGGACAGCAAGCGGTTCAGCCCGCGCGGCTTCGGGTGGTTGACACCGCGCCAGTTGACCGGGCCCGCCGCCTGCTCCATCAACACCCACGGACCGCGCGCCTGGGAGCGCGTCATGTCGCCGAGCATGGCGTTGTACTGGCCGGCCAGCGGGTCCTTGGGGTCCGGATAGATGTCGATCGACACGACATCCTCCTGCTCGGCCCAGGTCCAGGCGTCCAGGCCGGACCAGAACGGCATGAAGTTGGTCGTGACCGGGATGTGCGGGGTGTGCGCGGCGACGATGTCCCGTTCGGCGAGGTAGCACTCCATCAGGGCGTCGGACGTGAACCTCTTGAAGTCGAGGACCTGGGCCGGGTTTCTCATGTACTGGGCGCGGCGCGGCGGAATGATCTCGTCCCACGCGTCGTAGCGCTGGCTCCAGAAGGCGGTGCCCCAGGCCTCGTTGAGCGCGTCGGGTGTGCCGTACTTGGCGCGCAGCCACCGGCGGAAGTGCCGGGCCGTCTCGTCGCACCAGCAGTACGTGCAGTACTCGTTGTTGATGTGCCACACGGTGAGAGCCGGATGGCCGGCGTAACGGGCGGCGAGGTCCTCAGCGAGCGTGGCCGCGTACTCCCGGTAGACCGGGCTGGAGGCGCAGAACTGCTGGCGCGAACCCCACCACACGACCTGCCCGTTCTCGTCCCGAGGCAGCGTGTCCGGGTATCGGGCGCCCATCCACGGCGGGGGCGAGGCGGTCGGAGTGGCGAGCACGACGCCGATGCCGTGGGCGTGGAGGAGGTCCATGAGCCGGTCGAGCCAGCCGAACTCCCGGGCGCCGGGACGGGGCTCCAGCTTCGACCAGGAGAAGACGCCGAGGGTGACGGAGTTGACCCGAGCCTCCTTCATGAGGTGCAGGTCGTCCAGCCAGGTCTCCTCCGGCCACTGCTCGGGGTTGTAGTCGCCGCCGAAGAGCAGGCGGCCGCGCGTGGCGTCGCTCAGGGCGGGCATCAGGCGGGGTCTCCGTACTGGATGCCACGGCCGTTGGTGCCGAGGTAGACGCGGCCGTGGATGCGGGGGTCGCCGGTGATGGTCTCGCCGATCCAGCCCCACTGGTGGGCGTCGTCATTGATGCGGATCCAGGTCCTGCCCTCGTCGTCGGAGCGGTAGACGGCGGTGAAGTCCGCGACGGAGCCGACCTGGAAGATCGCGGGGTAGCCGTTCTTGGTGGCGGCCTTGCCGAAGCCGAGGCTGTAGGCGGCCCGGCAGCTGGTGACCTGGGTGAAGGTCTTCCCGCCGTCCGCCGACCGGTACAGGCCGTTCGACTTGGCGGACAGCCACAGCTCGCCGGTCCGTCCGGGGGCGGCGGCGATACGGAACTGGGTGTCGCCGGAGGGCAGCCCCTCGGCGCCCTTGGTGAAGGTCGCACCGGCGTCGGTGGAGCAGTACACGACCCCGTTCGCGGTGTCGTACACGTAGAACCGGGACGGGTCGAGCGGGTCCGCCACTGGGACGTCGCCTTTGGGGAAGGTGGCGACCTCGGCCCAGCTCTTGCCGTTGTCGGTGGAGCGAAAGCCGGGGTGCCGGGTGCCGTCCCAGTGGACGAAGGACCACAGCAGGGCGCTGCCGTCCGCGTTCGTGGCGATCGGTCCGGGGGCGGAGGCGGCGATCTCGGGCTGGGCGGCGAAGGGCTCCCAGCTCTTTCCGCCGTCGTGGGAGTAGGCACCGTTCTTGCCGGAGGCCCAGCCTGCCCGTACGACGTAGGAGGGACGCAGCGCCGCCAGCGCGAGGCCGGTCGCGGAGCCGAAGACCGGGTTGGTGGCCATCCCCCTGGAGGGGGACGCGGTCAGCGAGTCGTGGTACATGACGCCGATGTCGCCGAGGCCGCTGATCAGGTGGGCCTTGCCGGTCGGCGGCGAGACCAGCTGGCGTACGGCGGTCTCCTCCAGGCCGCGGACCTTCGGAGCCCAGTGTACGAGGTCGTCGGTGGCATACAGGGTGGCCCCGGTACCGAAGACGATGTGCTTCGAGGCGTACGGGTCGATGGCGACGGTCTGGATCCACCAGCCGAACTTGGGTTCTTTCTCGCCCCAGTTGAGGAAGGGGGTGTCGGATACGTCCATGACAGCCTGGTCTTGGAGAGAGAGCCAGGTCTTTCCGCCG
Organism: Streptomyces sp. KR80; assembly: GCF_052245555.1. Lineage (NCBI taxonomy): Bacteria > Bacillati > Actinomycetota > Actinomycetes > Kitasatosporales > Streptomycetaceae > Streptomyces > Streptomyces sp. KR80. Next base: position 18,278 of record NZ_JBQQCD010000009.1, on the reverse strand, counting down.
TCCGTGGAGCGGAAGAGGGTGTCGACGGCCTCCCAGCGGTTGTTGGTGGAGACCACCAGCGTTCCGGGGTGGCGGGCGTCCACTGCGAGACCGCCGTAGCCGAAGTTGTCGGCGGAGCCTCCCCCAGAGCCTTCGGCCTGGGTGGGGGCACCCCCGGCGTTAGCTGGGGGCGTACCCCCAGGAGCGGTACCGCCCGGCTTCACGGGCGTGATGTCCGTCCAGCTGCCGGTGGCGGTGTCCAGCTTGTGCACGGAGCCGTTGGACTGACCGTTGGGGCCGGGGGCGTTGGCGTAGGTGACGTAGAAGGCGCGCGTCCCGGAGTCGTACGCGCCGTGGATCGGCACCTTGGCGGACTCGCCGGAGGGCTGTCCGGGGACGGCCTCCCAGCTCGAACCGTCCTTGCTGCGGTAGAGGTTGGCGTCTCCGCCGTCGCCCCAGCCCGCGTACAGCACCCGCCCCGCCGCGGCGAGGAAGGTAACCCCCTGGCCGGTGGCCGACGGCGCGGCCGGGAATCCGGCCGCCTCCGCCCAGGTCGCGCCCAAGTCCGTGGACTTCAGCAGTCCGTCGTGCCGGGTGCCCAGCCACAGCGTGTCGCTGTCGCGCGGGTCGACGAGCAGGCGCTCGCCGGTGCCGCGCCCGTCCTCGTTGGCGCCGAGCTTGACGTCGAGGTCGGTCCGCTTCCAGGTGGCTCCCCGGTCCTCCGAGCGGAGGACGGCACCGTTGGTCGCCCAGCTCTGGGCGTATGTCCCAAGGGCGAGGTAGACCCGGTCGGCGTGTGCGGGGTCGACGGCGACGGCCTCGACGCCGAGCAGGTTCCAGTCGTCCCAGCCCAAGTGGTCGATGAGCGGGATCCAGCGCGCCCGCTGCCGGTCCCAGCGGTAGGCGCCGCCGATGTCGGTGCGCGCGTAGGCGAGCCCGCACACCCTGGGGTGGAACTGCACGCCGGTGATGAACCCGGTGCCGCCGATGACGACGTTGCGCCAGCGGTACCGCCGGTCTCCGTCCCGCGGGGCAACGCCCTGTGCGCCGGCGGCGTGCGCCCTGTCCTGGACCGAGGGCAAGGCGGTCAGTGCGGCGGTCGCTGCGGCGGCGGCGAGTACGGCTCTTCTGCGGGGAGCGGGTCCCCGACTGGGCAGCGGCATGGCAGGCATCGCTCCTTTGGGCGAGGTGGAGTCCGCCGTGCCCGGCGGGAGGTGGGGGGGAACAGCCGGGCACGGCGGAGATTCGGGGGCTGGATGGACTCAGCCCTTGACGGCGCCGGTGAGCATCCCGGCCTTGAAGTGCTTCTGGACGAAGGGCGACAGCACGGCGACCGGCAGGAGCGCGAGCACCATCACGGCCATCTGGATCGCGAGGGGTGACAGCTGCCCCGTGTTGATGACCTGGGCCAGGCCGGTCGGACGCTCCTGCTTGATCACCAGCTGATTCATGATGTTCTGCAGGGGCAGCATGTCCGGGTCGCTGATGTAGATCGAGGCGTTGAACCAGGCGCTCCAGTAGCCGACCGCGTAGAAGAGCGTGATCACGGCGATCGGGGCCCGGGACAGTGGCATGACGATCTGCCACAGGATGCGGAAGTCCCCGGCCCCGTCGATGCGCGCACTCTCGATCAGCTCCTGCGCGGTGCTCATGAAGAACGCCCGCAGCACCAGGATGTTGAAGACGCTCAGCGCGCTCGGCAGGATCAGCGAGAGATACGTGTTGGTCAGTCCCAGGCCCTGCACGACCAGATAGGTCGGGATGAGCCCGGCGCTGAAGAACATCGTGGCGAGCATGAACAGCAGGAACGCCCGGTGCAGCACCGATCCCCTGCGGGAGAGCCCGTAGGCCGCGAAGATGGACACCGTCATGCTGAAGAGGGTGCCGACCGTGGTGACGCCGATGCTCACCAGCGTCGCCCTGGTCACCTGACCGCCGCCGAGCAGCTCCTTGTACGCGATGAAGGTGATGCCCTTCGGGATCACCACCAGACCGCCGGTCTCGGTGATGGTCTTCACCGAGGAAAGGCTGGTGACGATCACCACCCAGAGCGGGAAGAGGATGGCGAGGCACACCAGGACGAGCACCACGCCCTTGGAGGCGAGTCCGGCCTTCGCCGGCTCCTCCTCCCACGCCGGGCGGAGCCGCCCCCGTACGAACCGGCCTTCCATGGTTCCGACGATCTGGCTCATCGCTTGTACACCCCCTGCTCGCCCATGAGATGCGCGACCTTGTTGGCCGCCAGCACCAGCAGCAGACCGAAGATTCCCTTGATGACGCCCACCGCGGCGGCGTAGCTGAAGTCGCCGTACTGGATGCCGACGTTCCAGACGTAGGTGTCCAGCACCTCGGATGCGGTCGGTCCGACGGCGGCGCGCTGGAGCAGGATCTGTTCGAAGCCCACCGTGAGTGCGCTGCCGACCTGGAGAACGAGCAGCAGCGCGACCACCGGGCGGAGCGCAGGCAGCTGGATGTGCCACATCCTGCGCCAGCGGTTGGCGCCGTCCATCGCCGCCGCCTCGTACAGGTCGGGGCTGACCGTGGCCAGCGCGGCGAGGAAGACGATCACGCCCCAGCCCGCGTCCTTCCAGATCATCTCGAAGGTGATCAGGAACTTGAACAGGCCTGGATTGGTCATCAGGTCGATGCCTTCATGGCCGTGGTCGCGCAGCGTCTGGGCGAGCAGGCCGGCGCCGCCGAACATCTGCTGGAAGATCGTGACGACGAGCACCCAGGAGAAGAAGTGCGGCAGGTAGAGGATCGCCTGGGCGACTGCGCGCGCCCGGTGCCGGACGAAGCTGTTGATGAACAGTGCGAGCAGGATCGGGACCGGGAAGAACAGCGTGAGCTGCACCAGGAAGATCGCGAGCGTGTTCTGCACGGCCTGCCAGAACAGCCGGTCCTCGACCATGCGCTGGAACTGTTCGAGTCCCACCCACGGACTGTTCAGGATCGCCTGGAAGGCGTTGTCCGAGATGTACGGGTCGTAGTCCTGGAAGGCGACGATGTTGCCGATCAGGGGTACGTAGTTGAAGACCAGCAGGAGCACCATGGCGGGGAGCGTCATCAGGATCAGGACGCGGTCGCGCCTGAGGCGGTGACGCAGCGTGATGCCTCCGGCGGTCTTGCCGGTCCCGGTCCCGGTCCCGCCCCTGTCCTTACGGGTGCGTGTCGCGGGCGGGGGCGCCGCTCCCGGCTGCTCGGGAGCGGCGCCGCGCACGTCGGTCGTGCCGTGTGTCATGTCAGGATGCCGAGCTGCCGGTCTCGTCGAGCAGCTTCTTGTACCAGTCGCGGAGCTTGTCGCCGCCGCGCGACTTCCAGTCGGATACCGCCTGCTGCATGTCGCCGATCTTCTTACGGCCGCGCACGATGTCCTTCTCCAGGTCCTCGAACTGGGCCTGGAGCTCGGCGTACCGGTTGGGCTCCTGGATCTGCATGCCGTAGAAGAGCGGCTTGGTGCAGTGGGCGCCCTGACGCTGCTGCCACTCCACCACGCCCTTGACCACGTCGGGGTGGTCCGGCCAGGCGCGGAAGGGGGCGGGTGAGGCGATGTACTCGTAGGTCGCGAAGACCTCGTTGTTGCCCTGCGCGGTCTTCGTGAGGACCCCGTCCTTCAATGTGTGGTGGGTGCCCTCGATGCCGTACGCCTTCAGACGCTGCTCCTTGGTGCCCCACGGGGCCGACGTGTAGTTGGCGAGGGCGAGGATGTCCTTGATCGTCCTTGCGTCGGCGTTCTTGTTGACGAAGCACCAGATATCGGCGGGCGCGGCGTTGTAGAGGGTGGGCCTGCCGCCGTCGTGGGCGAAGTAGTCCATCGCGGCCATCTCGAACTTCGGGTGGTCGAGGCGCTGGACCACCGTCTTGCCGTACCAGTCGGAGATGTTCGCGTTGTACATCCAGATCTTGCCGGAGGCGAAGAGGTTGCCCAGGTCGCCCTGCTCGGCCTTGGCGTCGGGGTGGACGAAGCCCGCCGAGAAGAGCGAGCGGACCCATTCCAGGGCCTCCAGGTACTCGTCGGTCTCGCAGCGGTTGACGAGCTTGCCGTCGACGAGCTTCCAGTAGTTCGGCTTGGCGGGCAGCACACCGAAGAAGTTGTACGCGGCCCAGGACATGTCGGCGCAGGCCCACACCTTGCTCTTCGGAGCGCTGATCTCCTTGCAGAGATCGTAGAACTCCTGGGTGCTGGTGGGCGGCTGGTATCCCTTCCGCTCGAAGAGGTCGGCCCGGTAGAAGGGCGCGATGCCGGGGGCCGCCTCGGTGGGCATCGGCAGACCCCGCAGCTTGCCGCCGAAGACCGACCGCTGCCAGGCGGGGCTGGGGATGGCGGCGAGGTTCGGGTACTCCTTGACCTTGTCGCCGGAGAGGTAGGGGCCGAGGTCGGCGAACTTGTTGCTGATGCCGCTGGGGATCTTGCCGTTCAGCTCCCAGCCGGGAACGACCACGACGTCCGGTATGGAGCTGGAGGCCAGGACTGCTCCGAGCTTCGCCCCGTAGGTGACGCCGTCCTGGTTCTGCCACGTGACCTTGACGCCGACGGCCTCGTCCATCGCGGTCCAGTAGGGGTTGCCGGCCTTGGGGGAGGTGCCCCACAGCGGCGCCATGACGGTGAGTTCGCCGCCCTTGCCGAGCTTCTTCGGCACCGAGACGGCGAGCTTGTCGGCGGGCTCGGCGGTGAGGAAGCCGGCCGCCGAACCGTTCTTGCTGGGGATGTCCGGGGTGACGGCACGTGAGGCCACGTACGCGGGCAGCAGACCCTTGAGCTTCTTGCCGTACGTGGTGCCCTCGTTCTTCGAGCCGCCGGAGCCGCCGCAGGACGTGAGCAGCGGCGCCCCGCCGGACACCACGGCAGCGGCGACCGCCGTGGAGGCGAGGAAACTTCTCCGGCTGGGACGGCCGGAGGCGGAGTTCGGCGTCATGTGCGTCAACCCTTCGGGCGCGGATCCTTTGTGGCGCGCCAGGACACCCGGCGAGTCGCCGGTCGGCTGCTGTGTCTGGTGAGAAGCGGGTTCAACCGGCACTGCGCGCTTATCTGTTGAAGCGCTTCGATTTCGGGTGCGAGGCTAAGTGAACCGACCCGACCGCACAAGGGTGGTGTCCAAGATTCCTCGGAGTTCTGTGCCGGTGGTTGGGTAGTCGGCTTCCCCCATGGGCTTGGCGCGTCATGGAGGTTCGCTGCAGGGTGACTTGACACTCCGGGCCCCGCGCCCTGAGCATCGAAGCGCTTCGAGGATCTCTTCTCCCACGTTCGCAAGGGAATCCCACGTGACCGCCGACCGACCACTCTTCCACGACCCTGAGGCGCCGTTCCGCAAGCGCGTCGACGACCTGCTCGCCCGTCTGACGACCGACGAACGCATCACGCTGCTGCACCAGTTCGCGCCCGCCGTGGAGCGCCTGGGGCTGGCCGCGTTCCGCACGGGTCAGGAGGCCCTGCACGGCGTCGCCTGGATGGGCCCGGCCACCGTCTTCCCGCAGGCGGTAGGGCTCGGCGCCACATGGAACGAGGATCTCGTACGCCGAGTCGGCGCGGCCGTGGCCACCGAGGCCCGGGCCATGCGCGCCCGTGACGACCGAGTCGGCCTGAACATCTGGGCGCCGACGGTGAATCTGCTGCGCAACCCCCTGTGGGGCCGCAACGAAGAGGGTTACTCGGAGGACCCGCAACTGACCTCCGCGATCGCCGGCGCGTACACCCGAGGACTGCGCGGCGATCATCCCGTGTACTGGCGCACCGCCCCCGTGCTCAAGCACTGGCTGGCCCACAACAACGAGACGGACCGGGACACGTCGTCCGCATCCGTCCGGCCGCGTGTCCTGCACGAGTACGACCTGCGGGCGTTCCGCGGCGCCGTCGAGGCGGGCTCGGTGGCGGGAGTGATGCCCGCCTACAACCTCGTGAACGGCCGGCCCAACCACCTCTCGCCCTATCTGCGGACACAGCTGCGCACCTGGACCGACCAGGATCTGCTGGTCTGCTCCGACGCCGGGGCCCCCTCCAACCTGGTCGACTCCGAGCACTACTTCGAACTCCACGAACACGCCACGGCCGCCGCACTGCTCGCGGGCGTGGACAGCTTCACCGACCACGGCACCGACGGCACGGCCATCGTCGCCAGACTCCGTGGCGCCCTCGCGCAAGGCCTGATCAGCGAAGCCGACATCGACACCGCCGTGCGCCGCCAGCTCCATGTCCGCTTCCGACTGGGCGAGTTCGACCCGCAGCAGGACCCTTATGCCGACGTGCGGGACCATGACACCCCGGCCCACCGGGAACTCGCCCGGGAAGCCGCGGAACAGGCCGTGGTCCTGCTCAAGAACGACGGACTGCTGCCGCTCGCCGCGTCCGGTGACAGCAGGATCGCTGTGATCGGGCTGCTCGCCGACGCGTGCAAACTCGACTGGTACAGCGGCACATTGATCCACCTCTCCACCCCGCTGGACGGCCTGCGGATGCGGTTCGGCACGCAGAACGTGGTGTATGCGGAAGGCGCCGACCGCATACGGATCAGCTGCGCCGCCGGGCGGCTGCGGGTGCTCGAGACCGATCCCGAGGACCGGGTGCGCGGCGCCGAAGGAGCCCTTGACCCCGCCCTTCTCGCCGGGCGCACGGATCTGCCGCCGCTGACGACAGACGCGGCCGGCACCGAACTGGCCCTGGTCGACTGGGGCGACGGGCTGCTCACCCTGCGCGCCCCTGATGGCCGCCACCTCTCGGTGGCGGACGACGGATACGTGCGCGCCTCCGCCGACCAGCCGGGCGGCTGGGTCGTCCAGGAGACCTTCCGACTGGAGCGCCCGAACGGCACGGGACAGCAGGAAGGGACGGAACAGCAAGGCCGGGGCCACCTCCTGAGGCACATGGGGACGGGTCGGTACGTCACAGTCGCCGCCGACGGGGTGAAGGTTGCCGACCGGGGCGACCTTTTCGAGATCGAGATCATCGAGCGCGGCGAGGATGCCGTTGCGCGCGCCGCCGCCCAGGCGGACGTGGTGATCGTCGTCGCAGGGAACGACCCGCACATCAACGGCCGCGAGACCGAGGACCGCACCACCCTCGCCCTGCCGGAGCATCAGGACCGGCTGTGGCGCGCCGCCCACGCCGCCAACCCGCGCACGGTCCTCGCTCTCACGTCGTCCTATCCGTACGCGATCCCCGAGGCCGCCGCCGAGCTCCCCGCCCTGCTGTGGACCGCGCACGGCGGCCAGGCGGCGGGGACGGCGCTGGCGCGCGTGCTCGCGGGTGACGTCTCACCGGCGGGCCGCCTGCCGCAGACCTGGTACGGGTCCGACGCCGATCTGTCCGGCATGCTCGACTACGACATCATCGGCTCCCGGCAGACCTACCTCTACTACGAGGGTGAGCCGCTGTTCCCCTTCGGGCACGGCCTGTCGTACTCCTCCTTCTCGTACAACACATTGGAGGTGGTGCGTGAAGGCGCCGCTCTACGGGTCGCCTTCACGGTCGCCAACACGGGAGACCGCCCCGCCGACGAGGTCGCCCAGCTCTACGCACGGGCCGTGGACCCGTCCGTGCCGCGGCCCCGGCGCCAGCTGGCCGGGCACCGCCGCATCCATCTCGCACCCGGCGCCTCCCGACGGCTGGAGTTCACCGTCCCCATCACCGACCTCGGGTTCTGGGACGTCGGACAGGGCCGCTGGATCGTGGAGCCCGGTCGGTACGAGTTCCTGGTCGGGGCCTCCAGCGCGGACATCCGCATCGCGGTGACCGTCGACGTCGACGGTGCGCCGACGACGCCTGCGCTCCCGCGCCCTGTCCTCGAGCACGGCCTGGGGGCAGTGGACTACGACGAGCAGCGCGGCACCGTGATCGCCGACGAGACCAAGGTGGCCGGCGACTGCGTGACTCCGGCCGGCCCGGAGCCGGGTGAACTGCTCTACCGGCGCTGCGACTTCGGCCCAGGCACGAGGCGGCTGCGGCTGCGGTATGCGGCGCAGGAGCCCGGCTCGATCCGGGTCACGCTCACCGACGGGTCGGAGCTGGCCGCCGTCGACCTGCCCGCGACGGGCGGTCCCTACGACTCCAGCACCCTCGACGCCGAGTTCACCGGGATCACGGTGTCCGGTGTCCACGATGTGCGCCTCGAGCTGCGCGGCCCCTTGCGGCTCGCGCACCTCGGCTTCTCCGGTTGAGGGTCCGGCAGAAGCCGACGGCGGCCCGGCACCGATGCGTGGTGGTGCCGGGCCGACCGGCCTGGGCCTGCCACTCCTCGAACAGCACCGGCTGTTCCCCGCCGGGTGGGGAGCGACGCGCTCATCAGCAGGCTGGGGCCGGCCCGAGGCTTATCGGACCCAGTAGCGGATGTTGCGGAAGCGGGCTTCGGCCCTGCCGTCCCCGTGGTGATAGACGCCGTTCTTGAAGTGACGGGTCGCCGGTCCCCGGTCCTTGGTCGTGAGGACCAGCTTGTTGTCGGCGTAGACCTTGATCTCTCCGGTGGTGGCGTTGTGCGCCACCTTCAGGTTCCACCACTTGTTGTAGACGCCGGACTTGATGACGGTGCCGTTGTAGCTCTTAACGGTGCCGCCGTTCTGGTCGTACGCGTTCATCATGATGTCGGTGGCGGGCGTGCCCTCAGGGTGCTTGACCCGCAGGATCTGCATGAAGCTCGGGCCGTCCGTCCCCTCCCGGATGTACACGTCGCCGTCCCACATGTGCCGACCCTTGGTGTATTCCTGGTGCCAGCGCATCTCGGTACGGGGGTCGGTCTTGCTGCGCTTCTTCAGCGGCTCGTCGGTGGAGTGGACCCACGTCCTGTGGGTCTTCGAGTCCGAGTCGAATCGGTAGTGCTGATCAAGCTCCTTGTTCCACGGCTTGTGCAGGGAGAAGGTGAACTTCTGCTTCCGCCACCCGTCCGTCGGCGACTTCGCGGTCGATGACCCCGTACTGCCTGAGGCCTGGAAGCCCAGCACGGCGATCGCCAGACCGCCCATGAGTGTGGCAGCGCCAACGGGTATCGCGATGCGTCGTTTCAGCCGGTGATGCACGCATTGCTCCTTGGTCTGGGCCAATGGAAGTCCCACACCGTAGTGGCGGGCCCGCCGGGCTGTCCAACAGGGAGCGAACGGCTGCTCACGGCGGCGTCATACGGGGAGCTGTCGACCCACCTCAGCCGGCCGGCACGCTCACCTCACCCGTTCCCTCGGCCGACTCGCCGCCCGCGACCTCCACCCGGTAGGCCCCATGGCTGCCCCGCGCCGTCACGCGTACGGCACCCCCTTCCCGTACGACGTGAAAGGCCGCCGCGGTCCGCCCCGTGCGGTCGGGCACCGTCACCTCGGTCTCGTACGACGACCGGGCGTCACCCGAGTACACCCGCAGGGTCAGCCCGTCCAGCCAGTCCCCGTCCGGGCGCTGGTCGTCCGCGCCCAGCGGCAGGACCGCGCCGGGGCGGACGTACAGCGGCAGGCTGTCGAAGCCGTGCGTCTCGCGGCGCCACACCGGGCCCGTCAGCGTCTCGCCGGTGAGCAGGTGCGTCCAGGTCCCCTCGGGCACGTAGTACTCGACCTCGCCGTCCGCCGTGAAGACGGGCGCCACCAGCAGGTCCGGGCCGAGCATGTACTGGCGGTCCAGGGTCCGGCACGTCGGGTCGTCCGGGAACTCCAGCAGCATCGGCCGCATCACGGGCACACCGGTGTGGTGCGCCTCCACCGCCGCCGCGTAGAGGTAGGGCATCAGCCGGTGTTTGAGCCGCGTGAACGTGCGTGCCACGGCGACGGCTTCCTCGCCGAACTCCCACGGAACCCGGTACGACACGTTGCCGTGCAGTCGGCTGTGCGAGGACAGCAGTCCGAAGGCCAGCCAGCGCTTGAACACGTCCGGGTCGGGTGTGCCCTCGAACCCCCCGATGTCATGGCTCCAGAAGCCGAAACCGGACAGACTCAGGGACAGGCCGCCGCGCAGTGACTCGGCCATGGCGTTGAACGACGCGAAGCAGTCGCCGCCCCAGTGCACGGGGAACTGCTGGCCGCCCGTCGTGGCCGAGCGGGCGAAGAGCACCGCCTCGCCGTGCCCCCGCTCCTTCTGGAGCAGTTCGAAGACGGTGCGGTTGTAGAGGTGGGTGTAGTAGTTGTGCATCCGCTGGGGGTCCGAGCCGTCGTGCCACACCACGTCGGTGGGGATGCGCTCCCCGAAGTCGGTCTTGAAGCAGTCGACGCCCTGGTCGAGCAGGGCCCGCAGCTTGTCCGTGTACCACGCGCGGGCAGCCGGGTTGGTGAAGTCGACCAGGGCCATGCCGGGCTGCCACATGTCCCACTGCCAGATGTCGCCGTTCGGCCGCTTCACCAGGTAGCCGTGCTGGGCGCCCTCCGCGAAGAGCCCCGACTTCTGCGCGATGTACGGGTTGATCCACATGCTGACCTTCAGCCCCCGCTCCTTGAGCCGGACGAGCATGCCGTCCGGGTCGGGGAAGACCTCCGGGTCCCACCGGAAGTCGGACCACTGATACTCGCGCATCCAGAAGCAGTCGAAGTGGAAGACGGAGAGCGGGATGTCGCGCTCGGCCATGCCGTCCACGAAGGACGTCACCGTCTCCTCGTCGTACGAGGTGCAGAAGGACGTCGTCAGCCACAGCCCGAACGACCAGGCGGGCGGGAGCGCGGGCCGCCCGGTGAGCGTGGTGTAGCGGCGCAGCACGTCCTTCGGTGTCGGACCCGCGACGACGTAGTACTCCAGCGACTGGTCCTCGACGCTGAACTGCACCTGCCCGACCGACTCCGAGCCGACCTCGAAGGACACCTTGCCGGGGTGGTTGACGAAGACGCCGTAGCCCCGCGAGGAGAGGTAGAAGGGGATGTTCTTGTACGCCTGTTCGCTGCTGGTGCCGCCGTCCGCCTGCCAGATGTCGACGCTCTGGCCGTTCTTGACGAACGGTGTGAAGCGTTCGCCGAGTCCGTAGATCGACTCGCCCACACCGAGGGCGAGTCGGCCGATCATGTGGTGGGCGCCGTCGGCGGTGGTGGCGAAGGCGGTGCCCTTGGGCTCGACGGCGGTCAGCCGTCTGCCGTCCTCGTCGACGAACTCGAGTGACCAGGGCTCTGCTGTGTCGAGGCGGAGGGTCAGCGGGCCGCTGCGGAGCTCGGTGACGTTCCCCGTTCGGCGGGTGTGCGTGGACGCCCCGCCGTCGGCGCCCGGCAGCTCGAAGTCCGGACCGTGGTGCGCCTTTCCGGCGTGATGGGTGGCGCGTACCCCGATCACACCGTCGGCGGGGGAGAAGCACTCGATGGTCAGGAGCGGCGCATTGAGCGTGTCACCGCGGTGCTGGACGCGCTGCACGGCGGCGTACGCGGTGATGTGGTCGGTGCTCACATGAAGATCGCGCACCTGGGTGGCACAGGAGATGCGGACGCCTTCGCGTGTCAGCCAGAAGCCCTCGGTGAACTTCATATGGGTTCCGTCCCGCTGCAGGTGAGTGTGGAGTTTTTACAGTCTCGCGCGGTTCAGCGGGCCGAGAAGGTGTGCACGGTCGTCGAGCGGTAGGTGGCGCCGGGGCGCAGCACCGTGGACGGGAAGTGCGGTTGGTTCGGGGAGTCCGGGTAGTGCTGGGTTTCCAGGCACAGAGCGTCGCTCTGGCGGTAGATCCGGCCGGAGGTCCCCACGAGCGTGCCGTCGAGGACGTTGCCGCTGTAGAACTGGAGCCCGGGTTCGGTCGTCGCGATCCTCATGGTGCGACCCGAGTGCGGGTCGCGCAGGGTCGCCACCGGCGACGGTTCCGCGGTGACGCCTTTGGCGAGCACATAGTTGTGGTCGAAGCCATGGCCGTACAGCAGCTGTTGGTGGGCGGTCCTGATGTCCGCGCCGATCACCTTGGTCCCGCGGAAGTCGAGCGGCGTCCCGGCGACCGGGGCGAGCTCGCCGGTCGGGATGAGGGTGGCGTCGACCGGTGTGTAGCGAGCTGCGGCGATCGCCAGCTCATGGTCCTCGATCGTGCCGCTGCCCTCCCCGGCCAGGTTGAAGTAGACGTGACTGGTGAGGTTGATGTGGGTGGCCTTGTCGGTGGTGGCCTCGTAGTCGATCCGCCAGTCGCCCCCGCGGCTCAGCGTGTAGACGACCTTCGTCCGCAGCGTGCCCGGGTAGCCCATCTCCCTGTCGGGGCTGACGTACGACAGGACCAGTCCGACGTCCGTTCCCCGCGCGAACGGCTCGATGTCCCAGACCCGTTTGTCGAAGCCCCGGTCTCCGCCGTGCAGGCTGTTCGGACCGTCGTTCACGGGCACCTGGTAGGTCGTGCCGTCCAGGGTGAACCGCCCCTTGGCGATGCGATTGCCGTAGCGGCCGATCAGCGCCCCGAAGTACGGGCTGGAGAAGACGTAGTCGTCGAGGTTGTCGAAGCCGAGCGAGATGTTGGCGTGCCGACCGCGCCGGTCGGGGACCTCCAGGTACTGGACGATTCCGCCGTACGAGAGGACCTTCATCCGGGTGCCGCCGTTCTCCAGCGACCAGCGGTGGACCTTCGTGCCGTCGGCCAGTGTGCCGAAGAGCTCCTTCACGGGTCTGCTGCCTCCCGAAGCGTGTGCGGTGCCGGTGCCTGTCATCATGGCCGTGAGTCCCGCCGCCGCGGCGGCCAGGACCGTACGTCTGCTGCTGTTCACGCCGGTGCAGCTCCTTCACGGTCGAGCGTTGCCGATGTGGTGCGTGCGTGTGTGTTACGAACCGACCTTGCGTTTGTTCCAGACGTCGAACCCGACCGCTGCCAGCAGCACAAGACCCTTGATGACCTGCTGGTAGTCGGTGCCGATGCCCACGAGCGACATGCCGTTGTTGAGTACGCCGAGGACCAGACCGCCGATGACCGCGCCGAGCACGGTCCCGACGCCGCCGGACATGGAGGCGCCGCCGATGAACGCGGCCGCGATCGCCTCCAGTTCGAAGTTGACGCCCGCCTGCGGCACACCGGCGTTCAGCCGGGCCGCGTAGACCACGCCGGCCAGGGCCGCCAGCACGCCCATGTTCACGAAGACCAGGAACGTGACCCGCTTGTCCTTCACGCCGGAGAGCTCCGCGGCCGCCCGGTTGCCGCCGAGCGCGTACACATGGCGGCCCACGACCGCGTTGCGCATCACGAAGCCGAAGCCGATGAGCAGCACGCCCAGCAGCAGCAGTACGACGGGAGCACCGCGGTAGCTGGCCAGCGTCAGGGTGAAGGCCGCGACCGCGGCGGCCATGGCCGCGCACTTGGCGAGGAAGAGGCCGCGGGGCAGCACGTCCAGTTCGTACTCCTGCTGGCGGCGGCGGTCGCGTACCTGCTGGACCAGGACGACGGCTATCAGCCCCGTGCCCAGCAGCAGGGTCAGATTGTGGTAGTTGGTGGCCGGACCGATCTCCGGGAGGTAGCCGGTGGAGATCTTCTGAAAGCCGTCGGGGAACGGGCCGAGCGAGCGCGAGCCGAGGAAGATCTGCGTGCCGCCCCGGAAGAGCAGCATCCCCGCCAGCGTGACGATGAACGACGGGATCCCCACGTACGCGATCCAGAAGCCCTGCCAGGCGCCGGCCGCTGCTCCGATGGCGAGGGCGACCACCAGCGCGAGCACCCAGGGCACGTTGTGCTCGACCATCATCACGGCGCACGCGGCGGAGACGAAGGCGGCCAGCGAGCCCACCGAGAGGTCGATGTGGCCCGAGATGATGACGATCATCATGCCGATCCCGAGGACCAGGATGTAGCTGTTCTGCAGGATCAGATTGGTGACGTTGTTCGGCTGGAGCAGTACACCGTCGGTCCAGACCGCGAACAGCGCGACGATCAGCGCGAGCGCCACGAGCATGCCGTACTGGCGCATGTTGCGGCGCGCGGAGTTCAGCAGCAGAGCGCCGACGGCCGGCCCTGCGGGTGCCGGCGGGGTGGGGGCACTGCGCGGGGTGTCGGTGGTGACCGGGCCCATCTCACTTACCTCTTGTCCATGGTCATGTGACGCATCAGTACTTCCTGAGTCGCCTCCGCCCGCGGGATTTCCCCGGTGATCCGGCCGGCTGCCATCGTGTAGACGCGGTCACACATGCCGAGGAGTTCGGGCAGTTCGGAGGAGATGAGGACGATCGCCTTGCCCTCGGCGGCCAGCCGGTCGATGACCGTGTAGATCTCGTACTTGGCGCCGACGTCGATGCCGCGCGTGGGCTCGTCGAGGACCAGGACATCGGGGCCCGCGAAGATCCACTTGCTGAGCACCACCTTCTGCTGATTGCCGCCGGAGAGCCGCCCGACCTGCTCGAAGACGGTGGGCGCCTTGATGTTCATGCTTCTGCGGTACGACTCGGCGACTCGGGTCTCCTCATGTTCGTCGACCACACCGCGCCGCGACACCTTGGGGAGGGCCGACAGGGTGATGTTGCGGCCGATGGTGTCGATGAGGTTGAGCCCGTACGTCTTGCGGTCCTCGGTGACGTAGGCGATGCCGTGGCCGACGGCCTCCGGCACGGTACGGGTGCGGATCTCCACCCCGTGCTTGAGCACCGTCCCGCTGATCCCGTGGCCGTAGGAGCGGCCGAAGAGGCTCATCGCCAGTTCGGTCCGCCCCGCGCCCATGAGACCAGCGATGCCCACGATCTCGCCCCGCCGGACCGTGAGGGACACCCGGTCGACGACCTTGCGCTGGTGGTCGATGGGGTGGTGGACGGTCCAGTCGCGCACCTCCAGAGCGGGACGGTCGCCGGGATCGCCGCCGTACGGGGTCCGTTCGGGGAAGCGGTGGTCGAGGTCGCGGCCGACCATGCCCCGGATGATCCGGTCCTCGGTGGTCGCCGGGGCCTTCACGTCGAGCGTCTCGATGGTCCGGCCGTCGCGGAGGATGGTGACCGAGTCGGCGACCCGGGCGATCTCGTTGAGTTTGTGCGAGATGATGATCGAAGTGATGCCCTGGTCCTTCAACTCCAGGATCAGATCGAGCAGGTTGGCGGAGTCCTCGTCGTTGAGCGCGGCGGTCGGCTCATCCAGGATCAGCAGCCTGACCTTCTTCGAGAGCGCCTTGGCGATCTCCACCAGCTGCTGCTTGCCGACCCCGATGTCCGCGATCCGGGTCTGCGGGCGCTCGTCGAGACCCACCCGCCGAAGCAGCCGGGCCGCGTGTCTCAGCGTCTCGTTCCAGCTGATGACGCCCCGACGGGCATGCTCGTTGCCGAGGAAGATGTTCTCGGCGATGGAGAGATACGGCACCAGGGCGAGCTCCTGGTGGATGATGACGATGCCGCGCCGCTCGCTCGCCCTGATGTCCTTGAAGGCACACGGCTCGCCCTGGAAGAGAATCTCCCCGTCGTAGTTGCCGTGCGGATGAACGCCGCTGAGCACTTTCATCAGCGTGGACTTGCCCGCGCCGTTCTCCCCGCAGATCGCGTGCACCTCGCCCGGCGCGACGGTCAGCGTCACGTCGGAGAGCGCCGTGACGCCGGGAAACGTCTTGACGATGGAGCGCATCTCGAGGATGGGAGCGGTCACCTCAGGTCACTCGCCTTGATGTAGCCCGAGTCGACCAACTCCTTCTGGTAGTTGGTCTTGTCGACGCTGACCGGGCGCAGCAGGTAGGCGGGGACGACCTTCTTCTCGTTGTCGTATGTCGTGGTGTCGTTGACCTCGGGCTGCTTGTCGTTCAGCACTGCATCGGCCATCCGCACCGTCTGCTTGGCCAGCGCCCTCGTGTCCTTGTAGACGGTCTGCGTCTGCTGGCCCGCGATGATCGACTTCACCGAGGCCACCTCGGCGTCCTGCCCGGTGACGACGGGGAAGGGCTTCGCCTTCGTGCCGTAGCCGTCCGACTTCAGAGCGGACAGGATGCCGATGGAGATGCCGTCGTACGGCGAGAGGATCGCGTCCACGCTCTCGTTTCCGTACGCCTTGGTGAGCAGGTCGTCCATGCGCTTCTGCGCGGTCCCGCCGTCCCAGCGCAGGGTCGTGATCTGCTCCAGCTTCGTCTGCTTGCTGCGCACGACCAGCTGCTTCTTGTCGATGTACGGCCGCAGGACCTGCCACGCGCCCTGAAAGAAGTAGCGGGTGTTGTTGTCGTCCGGGGAGCCCGCGAACAGCTCGATGTCGAAGGGGCCCTTCTCGCTGCCGTCCTCCAGGCCGAGCTTGTCGACGATGTAGCCGGCCTGCAGTTCGCCGACCTTCTCGTTGTCGAAGGAGGCGTAGTAGTCGATGTGCGGTGAGCCGAGGATGAGGCGGTCGTACGAGATCACCTTGATGCCCTGGTCGGCGGCTTGCTGGAGCACGTCGGAGAGCGCGCGGCCGTCGATGGCGGCGATGACCAGGACGTCGACGCCTTTCGTGATCATGTTTTCGATCTGGGAGACCTGCTGGTCGACGTCGTCCTCGCCGTACTGCAGATTGGTCTGGTAGCCGAGCTTCTTGAACTCCTCCACCATGTTCCGGCCGTCGGCGATCCAGCGCTCCGACGACTTGGTGGGCATCGCGATGCCGATGGTGGATCCCTTGCCGCCCTTGTCCTCCTTGCTGCCGCCGGTGCTGCTCTGGCCGCAGGCGGACAGTGGGAGACAGAGGGCGAGCACGGCGATGACGGCGCGTGCGGCTCGGCGTGTGTGCATGGTGATCAGTCCTTGTGCGCGGTGCTGGTGGGAAAGCGGTGGCCGGTGTCGGGGAAGCGGGTCAGCTCTCCGGGGAGGCGGGAGCCGGGCGGGGACATGCCGGTGTCGGCGCCGTGCCTGGCCAGCAGGTCGAGGACGAGGCGGCCGCGCCGCACCCGCTCGCGGGCGGTGGCGAGGGTGGTTTCGCGGAGCTGGGCGCCGTAGGGGTAGATGCCGGGCGACTTGCTGAGCCCGAACTTGAGGTACAGGGGCGCGCCGCGCCGGATCAGTTCGGCCGCCTCGTACATCCGGATGTATCCGCCGAGGTCGTCGGGCGCCTCGACATACAGGTCCATCGGCGCCCGGCTGACTCGGCGGATCTCGGTGAGATGGTCGAGGGTCAGGTCCGAGGGCACGTTGAGCGAGTCGGCGCCGAGCCGTTCGTGGACGGCGTACGAGGCGGGGTTGACCGGGCCGATGAGCGCGGACACCTTGAACGTGGTGTCGCCCGGCAGCAGGCCGTCGGCGCGCAGCCGGTGGAGGGTCCACAGCACGCCCTCGTCGGCGACGAGGAAACACCTGACCCCCAGCTCGGACGCGCGCAGGGCGTCTTCGACGCAGCCGGCGAGCGCGTCATGGCCGCGGGCGCGCAGCCCGGCGCCACCCGAGTCGGTGCGAGTGGAGGCGCCGATGTCCCAGGTGCCGCGGGGCCCCGTGAACAGGCAGAGTTCGATGTCCCGCTCCGCGCAGGACTCCACCATTTCGGTGATCTCGGCGTCGGTCAGCATCCAGATGCCGCTGCCCTGGCTGATGCGGTGGACCGGCACGTCCAGGCGCGAACTCTCCTTGAGCACGATGGCCAGCGCCTCTGGGCCCTCCACCGAGGGGATCTCGGTGCGCCAGGTGCCGCCGTCGGGAAAGGTGTGGGGCGAGGCGTCGGCAGGGTCGGTGTCGGGGAAGGGATGGCCGATGCGTGCGAGTGCGTCAGCGCCAGGCCGGCGCGGAGGTGACGGGGCAGTCACGGGACTCCAATGTTCGGTATTTCGGACGCGGTTCGAGTGGATCGGCAAGAGGTTCTGGTCTCCGCCGGTCCGGAGCCGGAGTGGGGGGGTACTCCGGACCGGCGGAGGGCTTCAGGGCCGCAGCAGCACCTTCCCGGCCGTGGGATCGCCGCTGCCGACTACTGCGATGGCGTCGCCGAACCGCTCGAGCGGAAACTCGTGGGTGATGAGCGGCGCGGGATCGATCAGCCCGAGGGCGAACGCCCGTACCGCGTCGAACCAGGCGGACGACGGGGCGCCGAATATGCTGCGCACCTCCAGTTGGCTCAGCGACAGGTGCACCGGGTCGATGCCCTGGGCGTCAGGAGCGAATATCCCGGTGAGGACGACCCGTCCGCCCCTGCGCGCCAGCAGGCACGAGGACGCCGCGGTGGTCGGCGCGCCGGCGGTCTCCACGACCAGATCGAAGCGGCCGGCCAGGGACTCGGCCTCGCCGGGCGTGTGCACCTCGCTCGCGCCGAAGTCCAGTGCTTGCTTGCCACGTGCGGCCCGCGGGTCGACCACACTCAGCTCGGCGGGGGAATAGGCGACGAGCAGCTGCACCGCCAGCAGGCCGAGCGTCCCCGCGCCGACCACCGTGATGCACTCCCCGGGGCGCGGGTGCCCGGCACGCACCGCTGCGGCGACGACGGCCGTGGGCTCCAGCAGGGCGGCGGCGCGCAGGTCCGCGCCTTCGGGCAGGAGGTGCAGCAGCCGGGCGGGCAGGAGCAGAT